>DNZD01000258.1 GCA_003504855.1 Cytophagales bacterium | reverse complement strand
AAAGCTATCGCCTTGGCGACATGGACTTTGAGGCAAATGCAAAAGACGGCATCGCAGTTGATTGGCCGGTGCGATACAAAGACATGTCTCCATGGTATGACTATGTAGAAACATTCATCGGCGTCAGCGGTCAAAACGAAGGATTGTATCAGTTGCCCGACGGGAAGTTTCTTCCTCCCATGGAAATGCGTTGTGTGGAGAAAGACATGAAGAAGGCCGTCTGGGAAAAGTTTGGCCGGGTCATTACGATGGGCCGCACTGCCCACCTGACCGCGCCATTGACGCACGACAAGAGCCCGCAGCGCGCCACTTGCCAGTACCGCGATATGTGTATTCGTGGATGTCCTTTTGGTGCCTACTTCAGTAGTTTGTCTTCAACTTTGATTGCCGCGGAAGCCACGGGCAATATGACGTTGCGCGCAAATTCTATCGTTCATGAGCTGATATATGATGAAACGAAAGGTAAAGCTACAGGTGTTCGCATTCAGGATGCCGAAACCGGCGAGCAGGTAGAATATTTTGCTAAGGTGATTTTTTTGTGTGCATCTACTTTTGGATCGACACAAATCCTGCTCAACTCTGTTTCCAAGCGATTCCCGAATGGTTTTGGCAATGACAGTGGCGAACTGGGTTGTAACATCATGGATCACCACCTCAATGCCGGAGCAAGTGGTATCATTGAAGGATTGGAAGATCAATACTATACCGGAAGAAGGGCCAATGGTATTTACATCCCCCGCTACCGCAACGTAGGCAGCGATAAGCGCGACTACCTGCGTGGCTTTGGCTATCAAGGTGGTGGCAGCCGGCAGGGATGGTCACACCTGGTGGCAGAATATAGTATCGGTGAAGAACTGAAAGAGTCAGCTCTTACGCCGGGCCCATGGACGTTGGGTATTGGCGGGTTCGGTGAATTTCTCCCTTATCATGAAAATCGGGTAACGCTGAACCGGGATAAGAAAGATAAGTTTGGGTTGCCTACACTCACCTTTGATGCGGAATTGAAGGAGAATGAGTTCAAGATGCGTAAGGACATGGTCAATGATGCCGCTGAAATGTTAGAGGCGGCTGGTGCAAAAAATATCAAGACCAGCGACAATCCGGGTGGTCCAGGCCTTGGTATCCACGAGATGGGCACAGCCAGGATGGGCAAAGACCCTAAGACATCCGTACTCAACAAATTCAATCAGGTGCATGCCTGCAAGAATGTATTTGTTACGGATGGTTCGTTCATGACCTCCTCGGCCTGCGTGAATCCGTCGCTTACCTACATGGCTTTTACGGCCCGTGCCGCGGATTATGCTGTGCAGGAGTTGAAAAAAGGAAATCTCTAACCGGTTAATAAGTTAGTTATGGATAGAAGACAAGCATTACAACGCGCCGGACTCGTTCTCGGCTACGCCATATCGGCACCGGTGATCGCCGGAATCATGAACGGATGTAAGTCGACGCCCGAACTTACCTACAAGCCTGTGTTCTTTACGGAAGAGCAGGCGGGTTTGGTCAGTGAGGTTGCCGCCATCATTATACCAAAGACCGATACCCCGGGCGCTAAAGAGGTGGGTGTACCTGCCTTTATTGATCAGTTGATCAAGCAATGTTATAAGAAGGAAGATCAGGATCGCTTCCTGGCCGGACTTGCTGAGTTTGATGAAGGTGCCAAAAAGGCCTATGGCGATGCTTTCATGGACCTGGATCCTGCTAAGCAGAAGGAATACGTTAAGAAGACGCATGACGCCGCATTGGATGCAGCCAAAGCTGGAACAGTAAAGGATAAACCTTTCATTTTGGTAGCCAAAGAACTTACTGTTGTAGGTTTCTATACATCTGAAGAAGGAGCCAGTAAAATATTGCAGTATGCTCCCGTTCCCGGGGCGTTCCACGGATGTGTACCCATGGCAGAAGTGGGCAAGACCTGGGCGACCTGATTGAGATTATTTATCGAATGATGCAGCGGGGGCGGATTACAATCCAGCCCCCGCTCTTTTTTGAAAGTAAGGCTTGAGGATGGTACGGTCGAGCACGACCAGCGCCAATGCGAGGTTCAGCCCCATAAGGATATTCACAACCAATTTGAAGTTTATGGAAATGGGGGGTATGCTGGGGATATACTTCAGACTTGGGTCAGGCTGCGGTATAGGAACAGCACCAACTATATTATTAAAGAATCCTGCCTGCATCACCATGAGTAGCATGCCAATCGCAATGGTGGTTCCTAACACGAGCATGAGACCATTGCGGGGAGAGAGATTGACTGACGCCGGGCGTTTGTGAAGATTGCTCATCACCCGTGCCACAAAGTTTGATGCTGGTATTTCCAACTTCTGTCTGGATAATACCTCATGCACCATTCTCAAATGCTCCAGTCGTTGGTGCAATATCGGCGATGATTCCAATTCAGTCTTCAGGGTTTTGAGACGTGCCTCATCCAGGGTACCGTCGAGGTAGTTTTGCAGCAGTTCGTCTTGGGATGCCTTTTCCATGTTCTTACAAAGTTAATGCTTCTTCCTTTAGTATCTTTTTCAACTCGTCGGCAAGTCTTTGTCGGGCGCGGTGAATGCGTACCTTTAGTGTATTCATGTTTTGGCCCATGGTTTCAGCCACTTCCTCCAGTGAAAACTCCTTCAGGTAGAAAAGCTGAATGGCCAGGCGGTCTGCCTCATTGAGGTGTTCCATGGCCTGTGCGACAAAGGTCCGCTTATCGTCTTTTTCCATTGTTGCATCATCGTCACCGGCGTGATCGTGTGTCTGGATGTCCGAGAGGATAACCCTGTGCTTGCGTTTATAGCTGACGGCGGTGTTGAAAACAATGCGGTACAGCCAGGTGGAAAAGCGAGCCGTGCGATTAAACCCCTTCATATAATGAAATGCCTTGATGAATGCGTCCTGGGCTGCCTCTTCAGCCTCATTTCGGTCGGAGAGCACCCGCATGGCGATCGTAAAGGCAAACCGCTGGTATTGCTCTACCAGCCGGGCATAGGCGTCCTCCCGGCCTCCCAAAACCTGGTCGATCAGCTCATTTTCTTCCTCTCGTGAAATCACGGCCCTTGGACGCTGGATTTGGATTTGAAGTTACACCAGGCCGTTGGAAATAAAATATGGTCAATTTTGACACCCGGCTGTAACCTGAACGAGACCCTGTAGCGTCAAAGGGCCAAAACAACAAGAATATGGAAGACGGAATGATTGTGCCGGTTTTGGGTGTGTTACTGCCCATCATCATCAGCCTGGGTGCCTTTGTAATGGTAGTCTATCTGCGAAAATTCCAGAACATGGAGCGGATGATGATTATCGAAAAAGGACTTGCCCCGGATATGTTCAAAAAGGAAAGAATGACCAACGCTACCATTCGATGGTCCTTGCTTTTAATCGGGGTGGGAATAGGCTTCCTGATTGGCTATTGGCTGGACCGCAGTTTCGATATGGAGCAAGTGGGTTACTTCTCCATGCTGTTCATCTTTGGCGGCCTTGGACTCGGCTTGGCATACTTCATTGAAGAGCGCGAAAGCCGGAAGAAGGGTTAAGCCATTAGAACAGCACGGGGATCACGGTGAGTGCCAGGATGGTGATGATAATCAGGCAAAATAGATTGAGCAGCAGCCCGGTCCGGATCATGTCACGCATCTTTATATATCCCGTTGCAAACAGCACCGCATTAGGCGGCGTAGAAATGGGCATCATGAAGGCGCAACTGGCGGCAAAAGTTACTGGCATCGCAAGCCAGATTGGATTCAAATGAAATCCGTCAGCGATGCCAAATACCACCGGCACGAAAATGGTGACCAGTGCTACGTTGCTCATCAGTTCGGTGAGCCCCATGGAGATCGCCGTCAGTGAAAAAACCAGCACACCTGTGGAAATGCCGGATTGGTTCGAGAAGTAATTGCCGACTATCTGTACCAAGCCGGACTTCTCCATCCCGTCCGCGAGACACAGTCCGCCACCAAACAACAACAGAATACCCCAGGGAAGTTCTTTCATGTCTGACCAGTCGAGGAGAAATTTTTGTTCGCTTAGGTTTACAGGCACCAGAAACATGATCACCCCACCGGCCATGGCGATGGTGGTGTCATCGAGCAGGTTCTTGCCAATCATGCCATTCAGGTTCTGCCTGAATATCCAGAAGAAGCAGGTGACTGAAAATACCGATAGTACCAGTTTCTCTTCTTTTGACAGTTTACCGAGTTCGGTCAGCTTACGCTGAATGAGTTCGGCCGATCCCTGGATGGACGGGAGGTGGTTGCGGAATAATATCCGGGTGATCACAAAATAACAGGAGGCAAGCGCAAGAATCATCAGCGGAATTCCCACCATCATCCACCGGGTAAAACTTACATCTAAGTCATAGAACCTTTTCATGAATCCCACCATCACAACATTGGGTGGGGTGCCGATAATGGTAGCCATGCCACCAATGCTGGCAGCGTAAGCAATGGCGAGCATAAGGCCGGTTGCAAATTTCTTGAAGCGTGGATCTTCGCCCTGTCCGGTTTCCTTCGCGAGCAGTGAAGTCACGGAAGAAGCAATAGGCAGCATCATGATGGCTGTGGCCGTGTTGGATATCCACATGCTGATGAGTGCCGTTGATAACATAAAGCCAAGGATAATCCCGTTGCCGCTGGTGCCCGTAAGGCGAATCAGGTTGAGGGCAATGCGCGTGTGCAGGTTGTGTCGCTCCAGCCCCAGGGCCAGGATAAAGCCGCCCATAAACAGAAAGATTACCGGATCACCGTACGGAGCCGATGCTTCACGCACCGTGGCAACCCCCAGCAGGGGAAACAAAATCATGGGGAGCAGCGCGCTCACCGGAATGGGCATGGCTTCAGTTGCCCACCACGTAACCATCCATGCGCCCAGGCCGAGTACAACGATGCTTTTGGCAGAAAGTACACCCGGGCTAACTCCAAAGTAAATGATGCAGAAGAGGAGAGGCCCCAATAGCAGGCCGATGGGTTTGGTCTTTTGGAGGAGTTGATTCACAGAGTGAGGTTTCCCACCAAGATAGCAGTTCGTCCGGCCCTCGCAAACTGGATTGCCACGCCGTTCAGCCGGCCATCAATTCGCGGGCGCTGGCGCGCGCCAGTTCCGACGGCCTTGCACCACCAATCATCTTGGCAATTTCTTCCACCCGCTCTTCGGTCTGCAATACCTTTACTTCACTGGTGGTTTTGCGATGGGAGTTATCCTTGTACACCAAATAGTGTTGATCGCCACGCGCAGCGATTTGCGGCAGATGGCTAATGGTAATTAATTGGTGCCGTTGCGCCATCGCCTTCATCATCTTGCCCAATTGAATCGCAATCTCTCCCGACACGCCGGTATCAATTTCATCCAACACCAGGGTGGGAAGTGCCGTCTTCTCAGCCATCACATACTTGACACAAAACATGAGCCGGCTAAACTCACCACCGGATGCAACATCTTCCAGGCTGCGGGGTGCGATGCCCTTGTTGGCACTGAACAGAATTTCAATTTCATCTGCGCCGGTAGGCCCGCAGGTGATTTTCCGGGCATCGACCTGAAGCACGGCATCTCCAATGCCCAGTTCACGAAGTAATTTGACCAACTGACGCGTAAGTGGCTGGTAGGTCTTGGCCCGTGAAGCGGTGAGCTTATCGGCTACCGTCTGCAGTTGTCGCTGACTTTCTTCAAACCTTGCGCGGGCAGCCGCCAGGTCAGCGTCAAGGTTAATGGTCTTGCGGGCCTGTTGTTCTAATGTCTCCTGTACCGCCAGGACTTCACCGATGGTTTGCAACCGGTGCTTGGTCAATAGCCCGTTAATCAGGTCAAGCCGTTCCTTGAGTTCCGTAGTGCGCTTCGGATCAAACTCAATCTTGTCTTCTTCATGTTCCAGTTCCCGGATCAGGTCGTTCAACTCGATGCGTACGCTGTCCAGTCGCTGTACAAGATGATCATAGGAGGACGCATAACTGCGCAAGGGATTTAACTGTGCCAACGCCGCTGCCAGCACCGATTGAGCCGACGTCTCCGCATGGCCCAACATGGCCAAAGCCTGATTCAGTCGCATCTTGATGTCTTCACCATGTTCGCTGATGGCGAGGTTAGACTCCAATTCTTCCAGCTCATTTTCCCGCAGCTCCGCTTTTTGCAACTCGTCCAATTGAAAACGGATGAAGTCGTAT
>DNZD01000139.1 GCA_003504855.1 Cytophagales bacterium | reverse complement strand
GCCCCCAACGGGGAGAAAGTGCTTTGGGCCATCAACAGTCCCGGTATGTATAATAGGGTAATCAGCAGGAGGCGCATCCTGCGAATAAACGCAACGCGTGATCGCATCAGGCCACGGCGGCCTTACCATTTTCCGGATGATTTCTTGTTCAGAATTCCTTCTTCACATTGAAGAAGAGGGCACCAGCGGCGGTTTGATTGGTGAAGGAGTATTCGATGCGCAGTACGAGGTCGTAGAGGGTCACCATATCTACACCCACACCTGCCGATCGCAGCAGTTTGTTGGAGAACTGTTGATTAAGTCCCTTCTCGTCATACAGTGGATAGTTCTCCACATATCCGAAATCAGCAAAGGCTTTGATGTAGATGGCAATGGGTAGATAGCTGAACTGTTCCAGGGGCATGCCCTCGAGTGTGTAGGTACGGTGAAAGATCCGCTTCTTAATGGTCGTCTTGTTGAGTGCGAACTGGGGTCCTTCGATGACATAATTTTCAAATCCCCGCACCAGTTGATTCCGGTATCCCAGCGCACTCAATACATTGTAGGGTTGGTTTTTGGGGTTGCTCCAAAACCCGGATGTGAAGTTGGCCAGATAATAGTTTTTACCGAGCGACCAGTGACGGGCGTAGGTCAGGTTAACTTCCCATTGGTTAACGTTATCGGATGCAAACAATCCGGAGCGCCCGATGTAACCGGTGAACTGATAACCTTTAAGGGGATAGAGCACGACATCACGATGCTCAGCATTGAAGGAATAGGAAGCGCCAAAGAACCGCTGGCTGGTCTTACCGTTGTTGTAGTAGTTGGGGTTCAGCAGGAGGATGGTATCCACTACCTCGGCTTACCGGTAGCCAAATGAAAGGGTATGTGTTTCGAAGAAAGATTTCCGGTAGGAGTATCCAATGTTAGTACCGAATGAATGACGTACCGTCTGGCGCGATTGCAGAAAAACCAATTTATGGTCCAGGGTGCGATAGGCGAGGTTGTGTGGTTCGCCATAGTCAACACCAAATGTCAATCCCATTTTTTGCTTCCGGTCGAGATTAGGGATCCGGTACTGCAAATCAAATTTCTTTACAAACCCAAACTGTGCGGTGAGCCGAAGGGATTCATTTCGTCCCCTGAAATTGTTTTTGTAGATGCGGACTCCGTAGTTGATGCGGCCGAAGTCGTGATTATAGTTATTCCACCACTCGTTGATGTTCCGGTCTGAAAGTTCAAAGATGGGTGTTGGAAATATGTACCAGCGTTCGGTCACTTCCACCAACAGGTCGATGTGGTTATTGCCGATATCCAATGCCTGCACCGTAACCGTGTTGAACAGGCGAAGGTTGTATAGTTTATTCTTATCCCATTGCAGTACGCCAGGTAACCGCGCAGAACGGATGGTATCGCCTGACTTAAGCGATAGTTCCCGTAGGATGATCCGGTTTTTGGTGACCTTATTGCCAACGATCAATACCCGGTCAACCAACAGGATTCGGTCACTGACCGTGTCCACCGGTGCGTCTACCCGGGTGGAGTCGCCACCAAAGGAAATGGTTAGTGCAAATAAAAAGGCCAGCATGTGCAAGTGTCAGTGTGATGGCCTCTCACAAGATCAGGCGTTGACCGTCGGTTTCGTCCGGTAGGAGCGGATGAGAACTACGACACCCACCAGGATCAGGGGTATGCTCAGGATTTGTCCCATGTTTATGGGGAGTGAATCCTCAAACGACACCTGATTGATCTTCAAAAACTCGTAGGCAAAACGCAGGCTCCACAGGATGACCATGAAGTAACCGAAAATTCGGCCTTCCGGAAGGTTGGCTTTATATCGAACCCAGATACTGAACAGGAAAATGGCCAGCAACACGCAGGTGATGGCCTCATAGAGTTGGGCCGGGTGCCGCGCAATACCCTGGGTTAGTGCATGCCCATATACCTGGTTTGTAGCTTCATCCTTGATGGTGTTATAGTTCAGCGCACCATCCATGGGCTCGCTCACAAACTCACTCAGGTAATACAGGGTATTCTTGACATTGCTTCGCATATAAATCTGGGCGCGTTGCTCAGATATTCCAGGCTTGAACAATATCATAATCTTGATCGGTACACGACCATCGTCAAATTGCTCACCATTGGGGTTGGGTTGCACGGTGATCTTCTCTACGATGTTATTGGGATCCACCGAATCACCGGACAATGCCTGGGTGACCCGGTTGATAAACACGATGCCTGTGGGTGATGTAGTGGGCGTACCCAGAATTTCTGAGTTGAAAAAGTTTCCGAACCGGATCAGTGCACCCGTCAATGCCACCAGGATAACGATCCGATCCAGGGTTTGCAGATAGTTTTGACCGGGTTTGTTCTTCCGGGAATACAGCCAGAGGCCAATGAGAATACCTATGGCTGCTCCATGGCTGGCGAGTCCCTGCAGGCCCGTGAATCGAAATTCTGGTGAAAACTCAAATGGGAGGAAGACACCAAGCGGGTCAGTCCATAAAATTTCAGGTTGATAGAAGAAGATATGTCCCAGGCGGGCTCCAACAATGGTAGCCACCACCATATAAATCGTCAGGGTGTCCACATCGCGGGTGGGCTTGCCCTCCTGCTTAAACATGTAATACAAAATCTGCTGGCTGATGAGGAATCCCAGGGCGAAGAGCATTCCGTACCACCGCAAAGTGAGGGGGCCGATGGTAACTACTTCGGGGCTGCCATTCCAGATGATATAGTTCAGTACGTGCATAAGTGCTCAAATATATTAAGCGGTAAATATAGGGCGAATCGCCGGTTTTTTCTAAGACCTGAAAGGTCTTAAAGACCTGTCAGGTCTTTGTATTGTTTTCCGGACGTGTCGACAGAAGATTGCGTTGGTTATTCCAGTGATCGCAATTCCTCCCGGAAGCCACCGGAGAGAATCGGGAAACGACACCAACTACGGGGGTCGACATTAAGGTCATCAACATGAAAGGATGGCGCAATCCGCTCGCGCTTCCATTGATTGGCAGACCACATTTGATAAAACTTCCTGATCCATGTCTTAAGTTCCTCGGATGCGTAATTCGACTTTAAGGCCTCATACACTTCGAGGGGTGTGCGACGATCGCGGATCGCCAGCTTTTCAATGTCAACCAATGCGGGGTATGGCATCAGGTCTTTCTCATCGGTCTGTGCCCGGTTCTCTGGTCGCAATTCTGCCGTTGGCTGAAGGTTGTTCACACCAGCCAGTCCCATGTAACCTTGAGCCTGAGCCCATTGCAGCCATTGCAAAATGAATGGCTTATCAATGCCGGCAATCGGTGCCAGGCTTCCGCTGGTGTCACCATCCATGGTGGCATAACCAACGTCACCTTCACTGCGGTTGGAAGTGGTGAGCAGTACCGCGCGCTGCACGTTGGCCAGCAACCAGATAATGGGTGACCGAGAGCGTGCCTGAATATTCTGCAAGGCAATATCATCCTGCTCCCAGGTCAATGGCCGGCCCAATACATTTTCTATTTTCTTTCGATAGGAGGAAGACTCTTCTTCAATTGACCATTCATGGAAGTTTGCTCCCAGTGATGTAGCTAAAGTCCGTGCTGCATCTCGCGTGGTGAGTGAAGAATTTACCGAAGCCTGATAGGCACATGTCAATAACTTTCCCACCGCCTCTTTTTGAGTCACTGGCGCTGAGGCAGAATCGATACCGATCGCGGACCAAAATGCAGGCCATCCGAGTGTGGCGCTGGCACGCCGTACCATTTCGGCCACCAGTACGGCACAGCACGCACTGTCGGCACCGCCACTCAGGCTGAGTACAAATCCACGCGACTTGCTCTTTCGCAGGTAGTCGAACAGTGCCAATGAAACGGCGCGTGCAAACTCTTCGTTTCGCTCGCGGTTGTCGGTGATGGGTATGACCTTTGTATTTGAAGCATCAGTCACGTCAACCCGGCAAGTCATCACCACAAAAGGTTTGAAGGATAGTCTCTCGTTGACGGCAATCAGTTTTCCGTTTTGGCCCACTACAATGTCGCCATCATAGATCATACGACCGGCTTCGTTGCCGAGGTGGTTCACAAAAAGGTAAACGCATTGAAATTTTTCGGAGCCATCGATGACCACATCTTTCTCCCGGTGTGTGCTTTTGCCCAGGGCAAAGTGACTGGCGCTGGGATTGAGAATCAATTGCACACCACGCTCTTTGAGCCGGTAGCCTGGCCGGTTTTTGCGCCACGCATCTTCACATATCTCAAATCCAAACGTGATGTCCCGGTGGCTGTAGATCAGATCACCAACAGCTACCTCTTGACCTCCGATGATTACCGAAGTGACTTCGCCGGCTTTCCACGCGCGAAACCAGCGCGGTTCATAATGAACGCCTTCGTCCGCCAGATTTTGTTTCAGGGTGATTCCCAATATCTGCTGATTGCGGATCACGCAAACACCATTGTACGTAACGCCGTCCATGCGGATGGGAAGTCCGACACAAACAATAATATTATCGCATAAGGGTACCAGCGAGAGCAATTTTTGTGCGGCCGTGGCTGAGAGCCAATCGGACAGGAACACATCTTCGCAGCCATAGCCCGTGATGCAGAGCTCCGGGAGCAGCAACAGTTCTGCCTTTTGTTTTTTTGCTTCGATGATGGCAGCCCGGATGTTGCCCAGGTTATTGTCCCAGTCGAAAGGAATCTGGTTTACAGTGGCACCGGCGAGGGTCAGTTGGCTCATGAGCGGCCTTTGGGGGTATAACTAAAAACGGTCAGACAATGTTCAGCAAGGTGCATGTTTTCAGCGCAGCATCCTGCTCCGCTTTTTTCTTGGTATGGCCAAAGCCAATGCCCTGGGGTGATTCATCAATGAATACCTGCACCGAAAACTCTTTGCTGTTCCGGTTGCCGGACTCCCGCATTTCAAACCGTACCGACTTGCTGTTGCGCTGGGTCCATTCGATGATTCGTGATTTGTAGTTGATATTATTCAGGATCACTTCTTCCAAATCGAAGTGAGGCTGGATGAGTTTATCAATCACAAACTTCTTGCAGCGCAGGTAGCCTTTGTCAAGGTACACGGCGCCTACGATCGCTTCGAGGGTGTTGCCCAACACGACCTGTTGAAGTTGTGCGTTCTTCTGATCGAATTGTACAATATGACTGATCCCCATCTTGCGGGCAAGGGCATTGAGGGAATCCCGGTTCACAATGCGTGACCGTATCTCGGTGAGGAAGCCTTCGTCTTTGAACGGATACTTTTTAAAAAGGTAGTCGGCTACAGCTGCGCCGAGGATGGCGTCGCCGAGGTATTCCAGTCGTTCGTTGGACTCGCGGAAGCCATTGGTTTCTTTCGCCCGGCTGGTGTGCAGGGTGGCCAGCTGGTATAACTTGAGATTAGACGGCGTGAATCCGGTGATGGTCCGGATGGCCGTAATAAGTTTCTGATCTTCTTTTTTAGTTCTCGCGCCGGGGATTTTCAGTAAGTGCCACACACGGGGTCTTACTAAACTTTCTTGATAATGACGGAGGCGTTGTGGCCACCGAACCCAAACGTATTGCTCAGGGCAATGTTCACCTTGCGCTGTTGCGCCTGGTTGAAAGTCAGGTTGAGACGTGAATCCAGTCCTTCATCATCTGTGAAATGGTTGATGGTAGGAGGGATCACACTTTGTTGCAGGGCGAGGATACATGCGATCGCCTCGATGGCACCGGCAGCTCCGAGGAGGTGACCCGTCATCGATTTGGTTGAACTGATGTTCATCTTATAGGCATGGTCTCCGAATACCCGCTGGATGGCTTTGATCTCACCAATGTCTCCGAGAGGTGTTGATGTGCCGTGGGTATTAATATAGTCTACTTCGGTTGGAGCAATTCCTGCATCCTGCAGCGCGTGTTCCATGACTTTGGTAATGCCAGCGCCTTCGGGGTGTGGTGCCGTGATATGGTAAGCATCGGCCGACATCCCGCCGCCGAGGATCTCACCGTAGATTTTAGCGCCGCGTTTTTTTGCAGCTTCGTATTCTTCTAGGATAAGTGCACCCGCACCTTCTCCCAGTACAAATCCATCGCGGTCCTTATCATAAGGACGTGAGGCTGTTTCCGGTGAGTCGTTGCGTTCGGAGAGTGCCTTCATGGAATTGAACCCGCCAACGCCGGCCTCACAGATGGCTGCTTCAGAACCGCCGGTGACAATGATGTCGGCTTTTCCGAGGCGGATATACGTGAAAGCATCGTAGATGGCGTGGGTAGCGGATGCGCATGCCGATACGGTTGCGTAGTTCGGTCCGCGGAATCCATACTTAATAGAGATGTGTCCGGCACCGAGGTCCGGAATCATCTTGGGAATGAAAAAGGGATTGAATCGCGGAGTGCCATCGCCCTTGGCGTATGACTTCACTTCTTCCTGGAAGGTGGTGAGGCCACCGATACCCGATCCCCAGATGACCCCAACCCGGTCAGGGTCGAGGCTGTCAAGGGGTAAGGCGGAATCCAGGATGGCTTCGTCCGCAGCCACCAGGGCGTATTGAACAAACGGGTCCATCTTGCGCGCTTCTTTCCGGTCCATGAAAGTGGTCGGATCGAATCCCTTCAGTTCACACGCAAACTTGGTCTTAAAAAGAGAAGCATCGAATTTGGTAATCGGGGCAGCTCCACTCTTACCGGCTTTTAGCCCATCCCAGAAGGA
>DNZD01000135.1 GCA_003504855.1 Cytophagales bacterium | reverse complement strand
ATCTTTGAATCGGAGTCTGGCCTGATATCTATTGCCGGCGGTAAGCTCACTGGCTATCGAAAAATGGCTGAGCGCGTTGTTGATCTGCTGGCCCGCAAGAAGTTTGCCGACCGGTTGTTGCCAGCTTGCTCCACAGCCTCCATTCGCCTGGCAGGAGGAGGGTTTAAGTCAGTGGCCGATGTTCATACATTCAATAAGTCTATCGCCGGACGCATGGAGACCATGGGGCTTAAAGGCGATGAGGGAACCTACCTGGTTCATCTATTTGGTCGTCAGGCCGGTGCTATTATCGAAGAAGCCGCTCAGGTGAAGGATTTGGATGCGGATGTCTCCCTGCTGCTATCAGCTTTGCGCTATTGTATCCGGCACGAAATGGTGGTGAAAGCCTCGGATTTTTTGGTGCGCCGAAAAGGCTTGTTATATTTCAACCTGCATCGGTTAATGAAATTCAAGGAGCCTGTGCTGCTGGAAATGGCAACCCAATTCAATTGGTCAGCGGAACGGATAGTCGCTGAAAGAAACGAGATGGATGACCTGATCAAACAAACTCTACAATTCAAATCATGATAAAACTGCTATTGCTGATACTCGGGTTTGCTGTGCTGATCTTTGGCGAAGTGCTGAAGGTCTATTTTATCATGCCTTTTCCGGGAAGTCAGGAAGATGAGGTGATTCAATGGGCCTACCTGATTCATACCCAGATTGGCTGGATCCGACTGGTGGGTGCCCTTTTACTGCTGTACCCGCTATATGGATACCTTCGTCAATCTCCGGTGTGGGCACGCGCCACCATTGCCGTAGTGTTGGGCTTTTATGCGGTGGTATTCTATATGTTCAATTACAGGTTTCTGGCGGATAAGATATTCCTGCAGCCGGAAAATGTAGGATTCCTGGATGCATCGCATAGCAAAGTTTCAGGCAAACAATTGGCCTTGGGCATTACTGTCGGTGGTGAGAGCAAAGCATATCCGATTGAGATCATTGGCTACCACCATCAGGTTCTGGACGTGGTGGGCGGACAGCAAGTAATGGTAACCTATTGTACGGTTTGCCGCACGGGTCGTGTTTACAGCCCTACCGTGGATGGTCAACCTGAGACATTCCGCCTGGTAGGCATGGATCATTACAACGCCATGTTTGAAGATGCCACAACGGGAAGTTGGTGGCGACAGGTATCAGGTGAGGCCATTGCAGGTCCACGAAAAGGGACAGCTCTGGCAGAGATCGAAAGTGCACAGATGACCATCAACGAATGGATCAACCTGCACCCCAACACCCTGGTCCTTCAGCCTGATGAAAAGTTCGCTAAAGCCTACGATGAACTGAAAAATTATGATGAAGGTACCCGGAAAGGTCGGCTGGAACGTAAGGACTCCGTGTCATGGCAGGACAAATCCTGGGTGGTTGGCGTACAAATTGGAATGAACGCCCGTGCGTATGACTGGATTCAGTTGCAGCAGGCGAGGGTGATCAATGATTCGTTGAATCAGACACCTATTGTAGTAACCCTGTCGGCAGATTCACTTTCACACTTTGTATTCAACAGGGTCCTTGCACCCGACACGTTACAACTGATGTATAAGGATGGTAAGATAGTAGATGAAGGCGGGTCCGTATGGAGTCCGGCAGGCCGGTGTACCGACGGGCCAAGAGCAGGAAAGACCCTCACGCCAATTGCTTCGTATCAGGAGTATTGGCATTCCTGGCGCACCTTTCATCCCCAATCAACCCGATATATCCCTTAGTCGTATGACGAAAAAGCAATGGTGGAAGGAGGCGATCGTCTACCAAATCTATCCCCGGAGTTTTAAGGACAGCAATGGTGACGGCATTGGAGACTTGCGGGGCATCATTGAAAAACTGGATTACATACAGGCACTCGGTGTTGATACGGTGTGGCTCAATCCCATCTACAAATCCCCCAACGATGATGGAGGTTATGACATCAGCGACTACTATACATTGCAGCCTGAATTTGGTACGATCGAAGACTTCGATGAACTGGTCGATGGGCTGCACAGCCGGGGGTTAAAGCTGGTGATGGATTTGGTGGTCAACCATTCCTCCGATGAACATGTCTGGTTTGAGCAGTCGCGAAAATCCAAAGACAATCCTTATCGGAATTTCTATTTTTGGCGACCTGGAAAAAATGGCGGTCCACCCAACAACTGGCCATCATTTTTTGGTGGCAGTGCCTGGGAAAAGGACGATGCTACCGGAGAATATTATTTGCACCTTTTTTCGCGAAAGCAACCTGACCTTAATTGGGAAAATCCCAGGCTTCGCAGGGAAGTAGCAGCGTTGATGGAATACTGGCTTGAAAAGGGAGTTGATGGCTTGCGGCTCGATGTGATATCCGCCATTTCCAAACGCACGTCTTTTCCGGATTCAGATACTCCGGATTTTAATGAGACCATCCGGAAATATTATGCCAACGGGCCGCGCCTAAAAGAGTTTATCAGGGAGATGCGGACTGGAGTTTGGGACCATTACCGGGTGATGACCGTAGGTGAAGGTCCGGGCATTACACCTGAAAATGCTGTCGACTACCTTGATGAACGCGACGGATTGCATATGATCTTTCACTTCGGGCATATGTTTATGGATCAGGGTCCGGGTGGAAGGTTTGATCCGATACCCTGGAGTCTGACCGACTTTAAGAAAGTATTTCAAACCTGGGATGACGCTTTGCGCGACAAAGGATGGGGAAGCATTTTCTTGGGCAACCATGATTTTGCCCGGATGGTTTCCCGATGGGGCAATGATAAAGAACACTGGGCTGTATCATCGAAGATGCTCATCACCTTAATGCTCACGATGCGGGGTACGCCCTATATTTTTCAGGGGGATGAATTGGGAATGACCAACCTTGCCCTCGGATCGGTTGCCGAATCCAAGGACATTGAAACCCAAAACGGCTGGAGAGAGGCCAGCAAGCGGGGGATGTCGGAGCAAGACTTTGTGGCCGTCGCAAATTATTCAGGAAGGGACAATGCGCGGACACCGGTGCAATGGTCCGGTAAAAAGCACGCCGGGTTTACCACTGGAGAACCCTGGATGAAAGTCAACCCGAACTACCCGGATATCAATGCAGAGCGACAGTCTGATGACCCAAATTCCGTATTGAGTTATTTCAGGAAAATGACCCGCCTTCGTCGTGGCAATCATGCCTTTGTATATGGTGACTACCTACCAATAAGCACCCCTGAAGAATTTCTGTTTGCTTACGATCGGGTGGAAGCAGAAGAAAAATGGCGGGTACTGTTAAATTTTTCTGACAACAACCTTAACTTACCTGACCAGCTAATTCCAGCGACGGCTGTACGGGTGATGGGCAATTACCCGTCGACCGGACCCGGAGATCTCCGGCCCTGGGAAGCTATTATTTTGAGACTATGAGCAACGAACGCAAAGACCTTTGGGGAATTGACCTCGGCGGAACTAAAGCCGAGGGAGTGGTTTTGGGCCCCGGTGGGTTAAAGGATATTCTATTTCGAGACCGTGTCCCAACGGGTGCTGAGAATGGCTATGAGCATATCTTGGGCCAGATAAACAAACTGGTCGGGATGATGGAATCAAGAATGGGCTATCGCCCGGCACATTTGGGCATAGGTACTCCAGGTACCCTGGACCCCCGATTGGGAACCATGAAGGGATGCAACTCTGAATGCATGAACGGTCAACCCATGAAAAAGGACCTTGAGCGGATCCTGAAATTGGAG
>DNZD01000310.1 GCA_003504855.1 Cytophagales bacterium | reverse complement strand
CCGTTGCGGCGGCTGTTGGTTGATTGATATTAACATTGGACAAGACGGTAAGCTGATTGGTGCCACTGTGTGTCAAGGTCTGGGCTCCGGCAAGCCCGGCAACAACGGTATTCAGGTTTAGGGTATTCACAGACGCATTCATGTCGAGGGTGATTGTTGACGCGCCGGCGTTGTTGCTGTTACCAATCGTAACTACATCACTGATTGAATTGGGTACATAGTTTCTCCCATAGGCACCACTGGCCGTGGCGCCTGCATTGGCCGTAAGCACGAGGGTGGTATTGTTAGTAATGGATTGCACGGTACCCCTGACAATGGTCGGGCTCGCTTGCAATAAAAGAACATCACCCACAATCAGTTCTGTCGTAAACAAAGTTCCAACACCGGTTACGGTACTGCTGCCGCTGGTAAATGTGACGGAACCTGTTCTTAACTGAATCCAGGTAGAGGCGCTGCTCCAGTTGCCGGTAAGTATTGCATTGAACACGGTGGTGGTGACTATGATCTCCCCAATAGCAAAGTCCTGCTGGGCACCATTGGGTAGATTGGCTGATACCTCTCCAGTAAATTGAGTTGAGGTGGCAGTCCGCACACCAGCCGTTGTTGCAGACCAGGCTGTACCATTGTATCGGTACACCCGGAAGTTGCCGGTTATGGACCCCACATCGATGTCGCCAGCCACAAAATTGAAAGTAGCGTTGTAAGAAGTAAATGTAGTAGCGTTGTTGGTGATGGACCAAAACCGGTTTACGGTCTTTGACGGATTGAGTGGCGAAGAAGATACGCTGGGGTGATCAGGAACCGCAACAGAACAAGTTACACTTCCCGAAATGGTAACGCCGGTAAATGCCAGGGATACTAGTGAATACACGCCACTCTTGCCTACCTCGAACGTCACCGTGGGTGCACCGGTGGCAATCACTTTCCGGAAGTTACCATCGACAAAACCACTGATGCGCGTAATAGTAGTTGTGGATGCCGTGAAGATCAATGTGTTTGTTCCGGTTATCACATTTCCTCCCGACAAGGTCAGATTCCGGGCAACATTGGCATTGGTGCCGTTCAGGGTAACTCCGCCAGGACTGGTAACGATCAGGTTTTGGAAGGTTGTAACCCCCCCAAATGGTAAGCCCAATATCAAGCTTGTAATTTGCTGATTCACGCCACCCGAAAATTGAACCGTGCTGGATGCATCAGTAACAAAACCTCCTCCAAATAAATTAGAAAAATTCCACGTCCCATTGGCTCCATTGACGGTTATGGTCTGACCCGAGTAGTTGAGTGTACCTCCGTTCAAATCAAAACTCCCTGTTGTCAAAGAGTTAATCAGGGTTGTGGTGACGCCAATGGATCCGTAGCTGAACAAACCATTTACAACCAGGGCCGGGTTGTTGGTCATCTGTCCGCCGCCAAATATCAGGTCCTTCTGAATCAGCGTAACGTTGCTGAAGTTGGCGGCGCCCCCATTAATATTGACAGTCTGGTAAGGGTAAACTGCATCGCTCTTCAGCACATAAGCACCACCCCCCTGGAAGGTCATGTTGGTATTTGGTCCTAAGGTGTTCGGCGTTCCGGTTAGTTCCGGCAAGGTGACGCCGGTCTTGCTGTACTGCAGGGTACTTGTACCGGTCATATTCAATGTGGCGGTACCCGTCAACGTGGAACCATTATCAAAGAGTGTGGCCGAACCTGAGATAGCAACCTGATTGTTTACCGTGGTTGTACCTGTGAGCTGAGCCGTCGTTGAATTGGAAGCGGCCAGGTTAACATAGGTAGTTGGAAATACATTTTGGGTCACCCCGGTTGAATTGTAGTTGACCGTATTGTTGGCAAAGGTGAAGTTGACCGTACTGGCCGTGACAGAAACACACGTCGTACAAGCCGAAAAATTTACCAGATTATAATTAAAGAATCCGCTTCCTCCCTGTGCCGTCAATGCAGTAGTGGGAGAAGCAAGGGTAAGGGTTGCCGTATTGGTGATCGTGGATGTTCCATTCATGGTCAGGCTGCCCATCACAATAGACTTGCCCGGACCGCAGGTATACGTGTAACTCTGTCCGCTCGATGTTACAGAATAGGGAGCAACTCCACCCGTAGGGTTGGTCCATAACCCCTGGCTTGTGATGGAGCAATTGACCACGCAGGTAGCTCCGGCGGCATTATCCCAGGTACCTCCAGCAGCCACCGTGATCGTACCACTAAATGTCTTGGTCCCGGTCGCAGACGTAAAGCTCAATTTGCCGGCTACCGTTGTCGTGCCGGTGATGGAAAGGATACAATTTCCCAGCGAAACCTGATTCCCAAATGTGCCGGACAACACAGAAAGACTACCGGCAGCATTGATGGTAAGAGAGCCGGTTCCATTTATAGTCGCCCCATCTGTCAGCGTAAGGTTTTGAATAGCTATAGTCCTCGCCACCGAATTGGTTAATGTGCCTATAGACGTAACGGCCACATTGGCGAGGGTCTTGGTACCCGTAGCGCTCGTAAAACTCAACGTTCCGTTAATGGTAGCTGTCCTTGCATTGTTGGTCATGGTAAACGTGACGCCCCCGATGTTATGGATATTGCCGCTGGTTACTGAAAGGTTACCTGCAAGGTTTACTATTTGATTTACGTTGTTGCCTGTGAAGGCACTTGTTAGGCCCGATCCATTAGTAGTAATGTCACCACTAATCGCCAGGGTAAATGCCGCCGTAAAATTGACAGTCGAATTGTTAAAGGTGAGGTTATTGCAAAATGCGTTGGCAGTGGAAATATTAATGGTATGCCCGGCCGAGATGGTCACATTATCAGCAGCTGTTGGAATGCCATTGGGGCTCCACGTTGCCGCTGTATTCCAGTTCCCTCCGTTTACCAGGGAGACATAGTTCACAGCAAAGGCATCGCCAAGGCCAAGTAAGACGACAAAAAAGGCAGAAAACAGCGTTGATTTCATTTGAAAAGGGTATTCAGGACTACAAATTTATGACGGATTTGTCACCGACAAAATCTACCCTTTACTTATGATTAATAATAAATAATGCGTTACGCGATTCTCGTAGGCGATAGGAGTATCCTGAATGAAAGTACCTTCCTGCTGGTTGAGTTTTCCGACTCACGGAATATTACCAGCCACTCGCTATCACCTTGCAGACATAGTCCACATCAGCGATGCTCATCCGCAAGTGCAGGGGCAATACGATGTATCGCTCCTCCACCGCATCCATATTCGGCAGGTCATGGCGACGGCCGCCAAGAACCGTATAGCGGTCATTTCGATAATGTACCTGACCAGACTCAATCTTGTGGTCTCTTAACTTCTTCATAAAGTCAACGCGGCGATCCACCAGCGCGGTTACAAGCCACGAGGCATGGGTGCG
>DNZD01000274.1 GCA_003504855.1 Cytophagales bacterium | reverse complement strand
AGAGACCTTTACGATGATGCTGGATGGTGAAAAATTGGAGGCGTCGATGTTGTTGAAAAATCTGGATGATTATACCTGGGACGTGAAGGCCAAGGGCGGTATTGATCTCGAAAAAATGACCAAGATTTTTCCGTTGAAGGATATGACCCTCGCGGGCAAGGTTAAAGCCAACCTGGAAACGAGTGGCAAGATGTCGGACGTAACCGCCAAGCGCTATGACAAGTTGCCCACGCGGGGATCAGCTTCATTGCGGGACTTTAAATTTGAGGGTAAAGATTTGCCTGTTGTAACGCTCTCAGTGGCAGACGCATCGTTTGATCCTCAAAAGATAGAATTATCCCAGTTGAATGGCACAGTTGGCAAGAGTGACTTTAGCGTAAAAGGAGTGGTTTCGAATTACATTGGGTACGTGCTCAAGAATGAAACGATTCGTGGTAACGTCAGCTTTTCCTCCACATTACTGGACCTGAACGAATTTATGACTGACGCTCCGGCGTCTCAGGCGGATACCACTTCATTCGGTGTGATCCCCATTCCGGCCAATATAGATTTTCTGCTGCACTCATCTGTAGCCACGGTGAAGATGATGGACTATACGATGACACAGGCAGCTGGCGATGTTACCCTTAAGAATGGAATTGCAAGTCTCTCGGGCCTTAAGTTTAACATGTTGGGTGGGGCATTTGGGTTAAA
Source organism: Cytophagales bacterium (assembly GCA_003504855.1). Classification (GTDB taxonomy): domain Bacteria; phylum Bacteroidota; class Bacteroidia; order Cytophagales; family Cyclobacteriaceae; genus ELB16-189. The sequence goes on along the minus strand of DNZD01000274.1, from coordinate 33,455 downwards.
TGGTTCATACAACGCCATTGACGTGAAGCATCCGAAATATGATATGAGCATCAAGATTGAAAACCTTTCGGTGCAGGAAGCAGCACACTCATTCTCCATGGTGCGCACCTATGCACCTGTGGCTGGTTTGGTAAATGGTAACTTCTCTACGGATTTTAAACTCACCGGCGAATTAACCCAGAAGATGATGCCGAATCTGGGTACCGTGACTGGAGCGGGCCTGGTTAAACTCGCACAGGCTTCCGTGACGCAATCAAAATTGGTTTCCGGCATTTCCTCGTTGGCCAACCTTCCGAATACGAGCACCGTCAACCTGAAGGACGTGTTGATGTCGGCCACCATTAGTAACGGACGACTGAGTGTAAAACCGTTTGATGTCAAGTTTGGGGATATCAGTACGACCATCAGCGGCAGTTCAGGTCTTGATCAATCGTTGGATTATTCTATGAAGATGATGGTACCGGCCGGTCAATTGGGCACCCAGCTCCAGGGTTTAGTGGGTCAGTACACAGGAGCCAAGCCCACCGACAAGATTCCGGTAACGATAGGCGTGGGCGGAACCTTTAAGGATCCAAAAACACAATTAATGGCGGCTGAGCAGAAAGAACAGGTCAAGGAGGCGGTGAAAGAAGTTGTTCAGCAAAAAGGCCAGGAGGCTGTACAACAGGTGCTTAAGGGTGATAAGCCTGCGGATGTTGTGAATAATTTACTGAAAGGGACCACCAAACCCGACTCCGTGAAATCGGACAGCACCAAGGCTCAGCCAGTAAATCAACTCATGAAGTTGCAGAACCTGCTTAAGAAAAAGAAAAACTAAGGATATTACTTCACCCGGGAGAGTTCGCTCCCGGTGAAGTAACCTTCACGGATCAGGCGAATCAATTGCTCCCGGCTGGGATTGATCTGATAGAAAGTGTGTTGGTCTTTTTTTACTTCTTTAATCTTTAGCTGCCCACCGAGTCTTTTCAAGATCTGTTTTCTTGTTTGCTCATCCTCGAGGTTGATGGAGAGCAATTCTATTGCGCCGGAAGACTTTTGTTTTACCAGGCGCAGTACCCAATGGTCTCCGGACCGGAAATTCACGAAGTAATAGTTTGCATAGTATTTAATAACAAGCGAATCGCTGATGACGCCCCGACCCAGCCAATCGCGACCGGCTGGATCTGATATTTGATAGCCCGATGATGTGATGATCAGGGTGTCCGTAACATCTCCCTCGCGGGTTTCTCCCACATAGTAACCACGTAGGGCAGGCGGTACCTCCTTCAGGGCGGCTTGCCCGACAGGCTGAGGTTCGCGGTATGTCACTTCGTGACAGGAGTACAACAGGCTCGACCAAAAGAGTACAAGCCAGACTGACTGTTTGTGCATAACCTCCCGAAACGGGATTCACCATTACGGGGTTGTCATGATTTTTCACCGAATTCATTGCAGTTCACCCCGGAAGGCGAACCATTGACGTCATTCCGTCCGGAACCGTTTACAGTTCGCCCCATAGATTCAACGATTGGTCCGGATCGTCGTTAGTAGACGCTTGAAAGACCATTGCCTTTCAGAATTTTGCAAACATAAACCCCAGATAGACCATGAACTTACGGTTGATTCTTATTTTATGCATACTTGCTTTGTCGGTGCCCGGCCACGCCCAAACAACTCAGAATATTCGTGGCCGGGTTGTAGATGATGTAAGCAAGTCTCCATTGATTGGTGTGAACGTTCGGGTTACCTCTGTGACGGAGGTGCTCGGGGCGGTAACTGACCTTGAAGGATACTACACCATCGCAGGTGTGCCTGTTGGCAGGCAGACTATAAAATTTACCTACGTAGGATTCGAAGATGTTATTGTACCTGATTTTATTCTGACAGCGGGAAAGGAAGCTATTATAAATGTGAGCCTTACGGAAAGTGTTTTGGTGCTTGATGCTGTTGTGGTAACCGGTACGGGAAAAGAAGATAAGACGGCTACGAACAATGACCTGGCTGTGGTGAGCGCACGGTCGTTTAATGTGGATGATACTAAACGATATGCAGGAGCATTGGGCGATCCTTCAAGAATGGCAGCCAACTTTGCCGGTGTAGTGGGAGGCAATGACAGCCGCAACGATATAGTAGTGCGTGGAAATTCACCCCTGGGAATGCTTTGGCAGCTTGAAGGGATGAATATTCCGAATCCGAATCACTTTGGTGCGCTGGTTAGCACCGGCGGTCCGGTGAGTATGCTTAACAATAACAACCTCGACAAGTCGGATTTTCTCACCAGTGCTTTTCCGGCACAATACGGCAACGCAACTGCAGGAGTTTTTGACCTGAAGTTGCGTGATGGCAACACCCGGAAGCATGAATACCTCGGTCAAATCGGATTCAATGGTTTTGAATTTGGGGCGGAAGGTCCGTTTTCGAAAACAAGCAAAGCGTCTTTCATCGTCAACTACCGTTACTCGACATTGGGTGTCTTCAAGGCATTAGGCATTGAATTTGGAACAGGATCGAACACACCATTCTATCAAGACCTGAATCTTAAAGTATCCGTGCCGACCAATCGGGGCAAATGGACTTTGTTTGCTTTGGGGGGCAAGAGTTCAATCGACTTGTTAGGAAGTAAGGCTGATCTGGGCAACACCAACGACTTGTATGGCTCCGAGAATTCGGATCAATATCCGCGGTATAAGACGGGGATTGCAGGCATCAGCTATGAGCACACCCTCTCGGCAAAGACATTTATGAAATTAACCGCGGGCTTTACCTACACGAACGAAGGATATGCTGCGGATTCGCTGGTGCGGAATGCGCAACAAGAGGTCGCCGCAAAATATCTCAAAATCAGTAGCTCCTTCCGCACAGAGAAGAAATCCCTGGTGCTGTATACCAGAACCAAATTTGATAAACACAACAGCCTTACCTCCGGAGCCTTTCTGGATGCGATTGACTACCGGCTGTTCAATCAGCAATTTTATCCCAACGTGAGTAAGGACACCGTGCAGGTTGACCAGCAAGCCACCACCCATCTCGTGCAGGTTTACTCAACATGGAAACATCGATTTGATAATCAATGGTCATTTCTGGCCGGCCTCCATGGGCAGTACTATTCCATGAATAATCAGGCAGTTGCTGAACCGCGCCTGAGCCTGCAGTATCAATTGGATGGTAACCACGCTTTGAGCCTGGGGTATGGCGTGCATCATCAGACGCAGAACTTGTACACAACAGCTGTTCAGACAAATACACCACAGGGCCTGGTGCTTTCCAATCGGAAGCTGGAATTTACCGCAAGCCAGCATACGGTGTTGACCTATGACTGGAATATTTCGGAGCACTTGCGTCTGAAGGCAGAAGGATATTACCAATACCTCACGCAGGTGCCGGTGGAATCAACGCCATCTCCCTATTCTGCGCTAAACATTGGCGCCAGTTTTGCCCCGGATGGCCATGCAAACCTGGTCAATCGAGGCGTGGGTCGCAATTATGGAATCGAGCTTACCCTGGAGCGTTTCTTCAATAAAGGATTCTATTTCCTGCTGACGCAGTCTTATTTTGATTCTCGCTACAAGGGCAGCGATGGCATCTGGCGCAATACGGCATACAACACCCATTACGTGATCAATGCACTCGCCGGTCGGGAGTGGCGGGTGGGGCGTGATAAGGATTTTCTGGTGGTTAACCTGAAGTTCACCACCATCGGAGGCAAATACCTGACACCGATTGATGCGCAAAAATCCCAACTGTATGGACAAGCTATTTATCAGGAAAGCCTGGCCTACACCGTTCGACAGCCGGCCTATTTTCGAATGGACCTGAAAGTGGCGTACCGAAAGGAATACAAACACAGCACGTTGGAGTCAGCGATTGATTTTCAGAATGTAACCAATCATCAGAACGTGTTCTTTCAGAGTTATAATCCAAGAACCAATTCAATCGTGACGCAATACCAGCAGGCGTTTTTTCCGGTGCCGTATGTGAGGTATACTTTCTAACCTATTTTTTCTGTTCGGTGATTACCTCGCCAATGATCCGGAGACCATCCAGGGTTAGCAAGGGATCTACCGTGTGAAAGAAGCCTTTGAGGGAGGTAATCACAAACGACAAGCCACCGGTAGCGATGGCGGGGCACTCCACACCGAGTTCGCCACGTATACTCTGTACCACATTTTTTACCAGTCCTTCATAACCAATCACAATGCCTGATTGAATAGCGGTCACCGTGTTGATACCCAAGGATGATGAAGGCATTTCGAGCGGAACGTCGAATAGTTTGGCAGTATTCTGTGAAAGGGCACGTACGGCAGTGCGCAATCCAGGAACAATGGAAACACCAAGAATTTTTCCCTGACCAGAGACCGTAGTGAATGTTAGTGCGGTTCCAAAGTCAACAACGATGCACGTCTGCTTGTATTTGTAGTAGGCGGCGGTTGCATTGGCCACCAGATCGGACCCAATTTCATAGGGGTTGAGCACCTCCAGCGGGAGCTTTTCATATACACCCGGACCCAGCATGATTGGTTCGCGATGAAAGAGGGAACGAACCACGTTTCTTACTTTGTCGGTGAGTCCCGGTACTACACTGCTGATTACCACCGTGTCCACTTTTTCGATTGGCAAAGAGGCTTCCTGAAAATGGTCGCGTACCTTGATACCATAAAATAATTCTGGTTGATCAAGCCTGGAGGGTATCCGCCATACTTGCCAGGCCGAATCCTTCCACAGTCCCATGGTTACGTCGCTATTCCCAATGTCAAATACCAGAAGCATACACCTGTTTATGATGGTTTCCGGTGCGAAAGTGCTCATATTTTTGCGATTATTATAGGAGAAAGTGGAGGAGGGAAACCTGCCCATAGGTCTCCTGACACACGGTTGTCACCGACTTTCCGAACTTGTTGCCATGGCGAAAATGCTTCACAACAAAGGCCGATCGGTAGATGAAATTATCGATCAGGTTCCTGCCGAGGAACAGAAGATCGTGCGCCGGTTGCGTTCGCTGATCCATGAATGTCTACCCCATGTGTTGGAGAAGAACTCGTACGGCGCTCCGTTTTACACCCGAAACAAAATGATCTGTTTTGTATGGCCGCCATCCCTCTTTTGGGGCTCTAAGAACAGAACACTGCAGGAACGAGGCGTTACCCTTGGATTTTGTCAGGGCAATCGCATGATGAATGAACATAAACTCTTGCTCAAGGAAGGCAGAAAGCAAATGTACTGTATTTACTACAAGTCCCTCGCTGAAATTGACGAAGATCAGGTTAGGGCATGGCTCTATGAGGCTGACCTGATTGATCAGGAGTTTAATAAGAAACGAAAGAAGGTCAGGTGATCTCTCGTAACAAGGCGGAACACTTTTCTTTACGGATTGAATCGTCTGGATCTTTTAATGGTAGTTGGAGCGCACGTTTGAGTATCGCGCGCGCCTGCTCGTCCCGGTCAAGATAATGTAATGAAATGGCCTGCCCATAGAGAAACAGTATGCTATCAGGTTCAAGTTTCAATGCACGATTGAAGTAGTGTACGGCTTTGTCCATGGATATCCCTTCAGGCAGGCCCCCGAAAAACCATTCACAAGCAAGGCGTTCATACCAGTTGAGCCGTGACAACTCATGATGCCATTTACCAAGAACAAACCAGGCTAAAGCATACGTTGAATCCAGACGGAGGATAGTCTCAGCTTCTTCCCGGATGATTTTAGCGTTCTTGATTTTTTCCCTTGGGTTTCCGGCGACCTCAGCCTGGAGACCCAGGGTAACGATCAGGCTGAAATGGGCGTCTGTCGCCCTGGATTCCAATGCGATGGCCCGACGGGATAGTTCTTCTGCCTCATGAAGGTCCTTGATCTTCTGCTCATGATTAGGATTGTGTCCGGCCCGGTTAGAGAGCATTCTGCTGGTGTGGGTAAGTGCAGCTACATGCTCAGGATTTAATTGGATGGCACGGGAATATCGGGCTAGGGCTTCGTCGGTGTGGAAGTTTTTTTCCAGCCTAAGCCCTTCCTGAAAGAGACTGTCTGCTGACTGGCCCCAGGCAACATGAACGGAGAGAAATAACAGGCACAGCACCTTCATGCTGCAATGCTATCACAAAAATCGCAACCCTACCTTAGCCCCCCACCACATTTTTAAGTTGGACTCCCCCCAATTCTGCTCGTGTGTAACCGTTGGCTGGTAATCCGTAAACAATACCGGATAACCAGCATATCCGTTGTGGGTGAGGTAGCCATTCAATGTTACCCCTCCGTATAGCGAGAACTTTCTGGCCAGTTTGAAATCGAGGCCAACGTGAATTTTATTGAGCAGGCTCAACTCATGAGTGAATGCGCCCTGATTAACATGCTGTGCTGTGGCATCCAGGTTGAGGTCCAGCCATCGTGTAAGCCGCGGCGCCGTGCCCAAACCATAGCCGAATGTCCACACTGGATTGGAAGGAAAATCATGATCTGGCTTCACTCCAGCCAGGATGATGTTGTAGAATTTCGACACACCTGTTCTGAAGGCGACGTTGGCATGAAATACTTCGTCAGCAGAAAATTCAAGTTTGTGGTAGCCGGAGCGAACATAACTGATGAGTCCAATAGGTACACCGCCCAGTGTATCAGCAACATTGACCAACCCGATTTGGGTGCCGTGTACGACATGTCCGTAATTGAATAATCCTGCTACCTGCGAACCCCGGACATGGTCTGTTGCGATATTAGTAACACCGGCAAACTGAGATCCTTTTAGCATTCCTATTTGGATATTGGCAGCACCAGCAATCTGTGCACCAAGTGACCTACCGACACCAACATTCGTGAATCCCGCCACCTGAAGTCCTTCGGACGCTTTTACGTTTACATTACTAAAGCCGGCAATTTGAAAGCCTTGTACCTCACTCAGGTTAACATTGGTAAAACCGCTCACCTGTACAGCCTTTGTCTCTCCACCATTGATGTTATAAAATCCGGAAAGCTGTATGCCGTACATGCGTCCGCCAACCATATTGCCAATGCCTGCGATTTGAAGCCAGCTTACATCGCCGCGATCCATGTTTACAAAGAATCCCAATTCAATATTCCGGGTGCCCAGCGAATAGCCCCCCAGCATATTGATGGAATAATTATTGATGGTATTGCCGCTCAGCCTCGAGTTGCTTCCCAGGAAGGGCAATAGCGAAACCTGAATATCCCTGTATAAGGTGTCGCGGATGTTGCGCACATTGGGCTCTTCCTGGTAAGGCATGGGCAATTCTTCCCGTGCGGAATCCCGCTTGGCCGGCACGGAGATGACCGAATCGCGAACGATGGGCATAAGCACAATCGTGATATAAGGCGTGCCAGGGGTGATGGTAATAAGGGTATCCCGGTAATTTCGTTTACTTACCGAAATGGCTGCTGACTGTTGGTGCAGGGAAACCTTCATCCTGAAATACCCATACTCGTCCGTAATTACCGATGTGATCGATTTTTTATCATAAATACTGGCATCTGCTAATCGTGCATGTGTGGTACCATCCTCAACATAACCGGAAATGATCAGGGTAGCTGGTGTCAGGTTTTTGACCGGAGCTTTCTGTAATATCAGGTGGTTGCCTTTCTCTTTGAAGTCAAAGGAATCATGGAAAAGTTCATGCAGAATCTCACGAACGGTTTTATTAGACGCCTGTAAACTTATCAGTTGTGATTCATCAATCAGGGCTGCATTGTATGAGAATGAGAATCGGCCCTCAACACCCATGCGATTAAGCACCACAGGAATTTTTTCATTCGTAGCCTGCAGGGTAATCCGACGTTCCAGGATGGGTGTGCCCTGGGCCCGGGAAAATAATGGCAATGCCAGAAACAGTGAAAGGATGGCTATGAATCGGTTCATATACGTGTACTAGGGACAACCGATGCCGGACAAAATGATCTCACCTTGTTTGCGTGTCACCGTGAGGTTCAGCGTTTCTGCAATGATGTCAACCATGGTATCGACATTTTCACCCTGGAAGTTTACGGTCATTCGGCAAGACGCGATGTCGGGGTTATCAAGCCTGATCCGGGCATCGTACAGGTCATTTATTTTATCCACGATTGATTTCAGATAGGTATTTCTAAAACTCAGGATTCCGGTTTTGTACGCCAGCACATTTGTATCGGCCTTTTCCAATCGACGGAAAATATGATCGGAATGCGTGTAAATCGCCGCCTCTCCGGCGACCAAATGAAGACCGTCCTGGCCTGGAATGTACATATGGACTTCACCTTCCTGTACAGCCACTTCTACGGTATCGCTTTCCGGATACGCTTTTACATTGAATGAGGTACCGATGTCTTCGATGCGGAGATCCGAAGCTTCAATCACGAAGTGACGATCAATTTCATGCTTGACTTCAAAGAAACTCTCACCGGATAATTTCACGACCCGCATTTTCTTACGGCTGTCGTAGGTGTAGGCGAGCGTGGTGTTTTTGTTAAGAAACGCCTTGCTCCCATCGGGCAGCGTATCAAGTACAGTTTGCTGTTCCGCGCGAACAATCGCTGCGGACTGAGGTTTGTTCACTTGAAACAGGATAATACCGACCCCAATGAGGGCTGCAATGGCAGCTGCGATTCTGCGCGGCGTAAAAAAGAGGAACCGCTCATTGTCTCGACGTAATTTTCCTTTCACTTTCAACCAGGCCGCGTCTGTGTCAAACTGGTGCTGTACCCTGATACTTCCTGCTTGTTCGAATATTGTCCGCAGGCCAACGACATAGGCACGGTTCTCAGGGTCTTGCTGCTCCCATCGTTCCAGGCGCATTTGTTCCTCCTGCGAAGCCTCTCCTGTGAGGACTTTGCCAATCAAATCGTCTATATCGTCAGGCAGATGTTTCACGTTAAAACCATTCTTTAAAAAATATGAGGAAGAGCGGAAGGTATTCCTTCAGTTGGGTACGCATTATTTTAAGTGCTTTGCCAATCTGATTTTCGACCGTCTTCACGGAGATGTTAAGTTGCTCAGCTATCTCTGCATAACTGAGTTGTTCAAAACGACTTAGTTGGAACACAATCCGGCACTGTTCCGGTAATGCTTTCATGGACTCGTAGATCCTTGACTCCAGTTCGGTCGCCATTATCGAATCACTTGGCGGACCTGAAACCGGCTCTCCTTGAGCTTTTGCAAATACTTCATGGACCTGCTTCACCCGCTCGTGTTTAATGACATTGAGGCAACCGTTCCTGACCATCGTGTAGAGATATGCTTTGATGGAAGTCTGAATAGTCAGCCCATGGCGCCTGTCCCATACGCCAAGAAACGTCTGCTGCACCACTTCTTCTGCTTCATCTTTGTCGTGCAGAAAAGTGTAAGCATACCGGCACAGGGAAGTATAGTATGTCCTGAAAAGCATTTCCAACGCAGATTCCTGGTTATTGCGGAGTGCTGACAAAACGTTTTGTTCCTGTAAATCCACCGTTCGGAGTTGTGCCCGGTGCAATTTACGTGTTTGAGCCTCCGGGGTTATGACAACCCATAGCGGGTCGTCCCCTATCGTGATCAGAACAAATTCTTGTTAGGGTGTCAGGGGAAGAACGCCTTAAATGGTATTCCTGAGTGGGATTTCACTTTTTCAAAAAAATCACATGATTTACTGAACACTGTTCAGTAAATTTGCGTTCAACTGACCGTCATGGGCATAGAAGACCGTAAGCAGCGACATAAGGAAGACCTTAAGGCCACCATCCTGAGAGCAGCGAAAGAGTTGTTTCTGGAGAAGGGTTTCGAGCGTACGTCCATGAGAAATATCGCTGAGAAAATAGAGTATAGCCCGGCAACAATTTATCTGCACTACAAGGACAAGAATGAAATATTTTATGCCCTTCATCTGGAAGGATTCAAGCTCTTGGTGAATTCGTTCAAAACCCTAAGCTCGGTCTCTGATCCATTCGAACGACTCAAGGCCATGGGGTATACATACATCAATTTTGCCATCGAAAACCCTGATTTTTACCAATTGATGTTCGTCATGAACGAGCCAATGTCCGTATTGGACCTTGACATTGCGAAATCCTGGGATGAAGGACAGGATGCATTTCTGTTTCTCCAGAATACGGTAATGGAGTGTCAGGCGAAAGGATATTTCAAGGGATTGGAACCCAATGGCTTTTCCTTCACCATCTGGTGCACTGTGCACGGCCTGGCTACCCTGCGCACCAGCGGGCACCTTGAACATGTAAGGCAGGTGAAAACCAATATGGCAGATCTGGATACAGTCACCAATTACACCCTGCAGACCTATATCAGTGTTCTTGAACGGATGAAATAAAAAAATTTACCCTACCACTAAACAGTGTTCACAATGAAAACACCATTCAGCCTTAGCTTATTCTTCTGGCTGCTGATCTACTCCGCACCATCGATGGCACAGGAGGCACTTCAACGATATATCGATGAAGGCCTGAAAAACAATCTGGTCTTACAACAAAGAAGCATAGGGTTGGAAAAGGCGATGGTGTCTCTGCGGATCGCCAACAGCTACTTCATGCCTTCCGTTGGCATTCAGGGTAATTATACCTCAGGCCGTGGCGGTCGAAGTATATCTTTCCCGGTGGGCGATATGCTGAACCCGGTGTATTCAACCCTAAACCAACTTACCGGCACCAGCAATTTTCCACAGATTGAAAACGTAAACACGACCTTTTTTCCTTACAATTTTTACGATGCCAAGGTCCACACCACCGTGCCGATTGTTAATACAGATCTGATTTACAATCGAAAGATTTCACAACAGCAGGTGGAGTTGCAGGCCTTTGAGGTGGACATCTACCGCCGGGAATTAATACGGACCATCAAGGTGGCGTATTTCAATTACCTCAGCGCGACCGAAGCCGTTGGAATATTTGCCAGTGCCCGGGCGCGCAGCGAAGAGGGTAAGCGGGTGAATGAGTCTTTGTTGGCCAACGGTAAAGGGTTGCCGGCGTATGTGTTACGCTCGAACAGTGAGATTGAAAGTACCCGCGCACTGCATGATGATGCCTTGCGTCAAGTCGAAAACGCATCACTTTATTTCAACTTCCTCCTGAATCGCCCGGCGGATGCCCCCATTGAAGCCGAGGCCATCAACTGGCTTACGCTTGATTTGAATGTGGGCGACAGCGTCACCACGAGCCATCGCGAGGAGCTCAGGCTTTTGCGTAAGCAGGTAGCCTTGAGCAACAATGTGGTTCGCATGAATAAGCTCTTTTGGGTTCCCAGGGTTAATGGTTTTTTGGATTTGGGATCACAGGCCCAGGACTGGAAGGTGAACAATAATGCGCGCTATTATCTGCTGGGGGTGCAATTGGATGTTCCCCTGTTCGCCGGATTTCGCAACCGAAACAAAACAGCACTTGCAAGCCTGGACCAGCGAACAGTCATCCTGGGTTATGACAACAGCCGCAGGCAAATCGATCTTAGCGCACAAGCAGCCCGCAACAATTTGCTCACTGCCTATCAGAATTTCCAATCAGCCCAGAAGCAACAGGAGGCAGCGTCCAGTTATCACCGATTGATCGAAAAGGGCTACCAGGAAGGTGTTAACACTTTCATTGAAGCTGTTGATGCGCGCAATCAGCTTACCCAATCGCAATTGCAGGTTAGCATTAATCGATTTAAAGTCCTGTCGGCGCTCGCCAATTATGAGCGAGAAACGGCAACCTATGAATTACCATCATCATCCACCGCAAATTGAATCAGATATGAATAAAATTATCCTTCCTTTTCTTTCAGGCCTTGTTGTGCTTCTGCAAGCCTGCGGTCCTAAAGCTGAAGTCACGAACACGGAGACGCCTTCGGAATTGGTTCCGGTCACGGTAATGAAGCTATCACGCACCGCCATTAGACCCCTCATTCCTGTTTCCGGTCAATTAACTACAGATGATGAGACGCCGCTGTCATTTAAGACAGGTGGCCTGGTAAAGCGTGTGACGGTGAAAGAAGGCGACGTGATCCGAAAAGGACAACTCCTGGCAGCACTTGATCTCACAGAGATACAGGCCCAGGTAAGTCAGGCACGCTTGGCGTTCGAAAAAGCGCAACGCGATGCCAACCGGGTAGCGCGACTTCACCGTGACAGCGTTGCTACCCTGGAGCAGTATCAAAACAGTCAGACCGGACTGGAGATTGCACGTCGTCAAATGGAGGCAGCTGAATTCAATCTAACCTTTTCGGAGATAAGGGCCATCAGCGACGGTTTTGTGCTCAGGAAGTATGTTAGTGAGGGTCAGGTGGTGACACCCGGCACGCCCATCCTGCTCACCAACGGAGCCCACAAAAGCCAGTGGCTCCTTCGCGCCGGGTTGAGCGACAGGGAATGGTCGATGGTGACCATCGGTGATAGTGCTGAACTCAGAATTGATGCAGTACCTGACAAAGTATTTGCAGGTGTGGTGACCCGAAAGTCGGAAGGGGCTGATCCCTCGACAGGCTCTTTTCTGGTAGAGGTGAGCACGAGTGATATCCCCAGGACTGCATTGGCGGCAGGCATGTTTGGTAAAGCCTTGCTTCGTCCATCCAAGTCGGTTCTTGCCTGGCGTATTCCATATGATGCGCTACTCGATGGAGATGCCACCCATGGATATGTGTTTGTCACCAACGACAACCAAACTGCGCTTAAGGTGGAGGTGAACATCGCCGGCATAAACAAGGAATTTATTGAGGTAACGAGCGGCCTTGAGAATGCCACTTCACTCATCGTGTCGGGGAGTGCTTACCTGGTCGACAAAGCCGCCATTCGTATCATCAATAAGCCCTGATTGTTATGAAGATTTCAGACTATGCCGTAAAGAATTACCAGTTTACCCTGGTGATTTTTTTGATGATTATCGCGCTGGGGATAACCACCATCCTCAATATGCCGCGTTCGGAGGACCCCGAAATCCATGCACCCCAATTCCCGATCGTGGTGGTGTACGCAGGCACGAGCCCCAAAGACATGGAAGAACTCGTAGTTGAGCCCATTGAGCGTAAAGTGTCCAGTCTGGAGGGGATCAAGAGTATTGAAACCAACATTGGTGACGGAGTTGCGGTCGTTTTTGTGGAATACAAATACGAAAGCGTCCTGGAAGAAAAGTACCAGGAATTGGTGCGTGAAGTGAATTCATTGCGGGATGAACTTCCCCGTGACCTGACCAGCATTGAAGTTCGCAAAGTGATGCCATCCGATGTAAATGTGATACAAATTGCTTTGGTATCGGAAAATGCAACACGTGAAGCCCTGCGCAAGAATGCGGAACGACTCCAGGACGAATTAGAGAAAATCAAAACCCTGAAGAAGGTAGACATTCACGGGCTGCCAGACCCGATTATCCGGATTGACCTGCAACTCGAGCGGATGGCCTCGCAACGAATTCCCCTGGAAGCAGTAGTGGGCACCGTACAAAGTGAGATCGCAAATATTCCTGGCGGTAGTGTAGACGCGGGAAACAAATCGTTTAACATCAAAACCAGCGGCAACTATGCCGACCTGCAGGAAATCAAGAATACGATAGTGTACTCCGCCAATGGACGCAATGTGACATTGGAAAACATCGCTCAGGTGTACATGGATTACTCCGAAGAGAAGCACATTACCCGGTTAAATGGTCATCGGTGTGTGTTTGTGGTAGCAGCCCAGAAACCGGGAGAGAATATTTCAAAAACCAGCGAAGCATATCGCCCGGTAATTGAAAAATTTAAGAACACATTGCCAACCAACATTGATCTGGTTCATCACTTTGATCAGGCAGACAATGTAAATCGGCGCCTCGGCGGATTAGGAATGGACTTTCTCATCGCCATTCTCCTCGTGGCGATCACCTTGTTGCCCCTGGGCCAGCGGGCGGCGCTCATTGTGATGATCTCCATTCCCCTCTCGCTGGCGGTGGGCATTACGCTGATGAATGCGCTCGGCTATAATCTGAACCAGCTGAGCATTGTTGGTCTTGTTGTGGCCCTTGGCTTGTTGGTGGACGACAGCATCGTCGTAGTTGAAAACATTGAAAGATGGATGCGGGAAGGTCATACCCGGATGGAGGCGACGTTACGAGGAACACAGCAGATTGGGATGGCGGTATTGGGCTGCACCGTTACACTCATTATTTCATTCATGCCATTGGTTTTTCTTCCTGAAGCTGCTGGTGAGTTTATCCGCAGCCTTCCGATGGGAGTAATTACCTGTGTCCTTGCTTCTTTATTGGTATCACTGACAATTATCCCTTTTCTGTCGAGCCGGTTATTAAAGGAGCATGTAGGTCACCCGGATGGGAACATGTTTATGCGTTCCTTGAAGAAGATCATTCATCGTTCTTATGCACCGTTGTTGGAACGTGCGCTCAATCGCCCTTTTATTACACTGGCGGTGGCGTTAGTCATTTTTATCGGATCGTTGCAGTTATTCCCGGTAGTCGGATTTAGTTTGTTCCCATCCTCCGAGAAGCCGCAGTTCCTGGTAGAGATCACCACGCCATTGCAATCCAACCTGACCTATACAGATTCAATTGCCAGACAAATAGAACAGGAACTTAAGGACCATCCGGAAGTGGAGTATTTCGCAACCAATGTGGGGAAGGGAAACCCCCGAATTTACTACAATGTGATTCCTGAAAATGAGCGGACGGACTTTGCTCAGATTTTTGTTCAACTGAATGACAACACAGCTCCACACAAAAAGCTGGGCATTATTGAGGAACTGCGCAAGAAGTGGACTCCGTATCCAGGCGCTAAAGTCGAGGTGAAGAATTTTGAGCAAGGTCCACCCATTGTAGCGCCGGTAGAAGTCAGGTTATATGGTGAGAACCTTGATACCCTGCGGTTATTGGCCTCACGGGTGGAGCGGCTATTGGAACAAACAGCAGGCACCATCTATATCAAAAACCCTGTCAATCACCTGAAATCTGACATACGGCTCAGTATCAACAAAGAAAAGGCGAGGATGCTGGGTATCCCAACCGTGAACATCGATCGCACGGTGCGCCTGGCTGTTGCGGGACTTAACGTTGGGGAATTTTCAGATGAAGAAGGACAGGACTATGACATCGTGATAACCAAATCAAAGGAGGAGCATCCATCCCTGGACGTACTCAATAATCTCTATGTCAACAATGCCATGGGGCAGGCGATACCCTTGAAGCAAGTGGCGCAGTTGAGACTGGAATCATCGCCGGTAAAAATCAACCACCGCGATAAATCGCGGGTAGTTTCTGTTAATGCCTTTATCAGGAAGGGATACCTGAGTGATAATGTAACCAAAGATGTGATTGCACAGATGAACCAGATGAACCTTCCCGAAGGTTATACCTATGAAATGGGCGGTGAATTGGAGAGCCGCAATGAATCTTTTGGTGGATTTGCCAAAGTAATCATCATTACTGTTTTTCTGTTCATTGCAGTTTTGATTCTTGAGTTCGGGACTTTTAAAAGCACATTGATCGTATTGTCCGTTATTCCGCTCGGCATTGTCGGGGCGGTATTGGCGCTGCTCATCACAGGCAATTCGTTATCATTTGTCGCGATTGTGGGTATGATTGCCCTGGCGGGTATTGAAGTTAAGAATACCATTTTACTGGTTGATTTTACGAATCAGCTTCGGGAGCAAGGAAAACCCCTGGACGTAGCTATCCGTGAGGCGGGTGAAGTACGCTTCCTGCCGATCATCCTCACTTCCCTCACGGCCATCGGGGGACTTATGCCCATAGCCATATCAACAAACCCGCTTATTTCGCCCCTGGCCATCGTTTTGATTGGTGGATTGATCAGTTCAACCCTCCTTTCGCGGGTTGTTACACCAGTGGTTTACAAATTAATTCCACCAAGAATTGAAGCCCGGGTAAACTAAACGACAGGTTATTGCGTCTAAGGATTAGAATCAAGGTTATGTACAACAAAGTGGTCTTATCGGTATTGCACAACGTGTTGGATGTTCATCAACGCGAGCTTACCAGTCGTACTAATTTTAAGTCATTGGGGGCAACCCCCGCTGAATTGAACTGGGTCTTATTCGAGACAGAGCAACGTCTCCATGTCCAGCTCCCGGAGCAGGGCATAACACCGGACTCAACCATTAAGGATTTGCTGCGCACCGTGGTGGCCAGCCGATAGTTCAGCTGCGAAATGCTTCACCTTCCGGAAGGATGATGAAATCCGATTCGGAAAGTTGCTGGGTTTGCAAGGCCTGAAGGAGACGGGCGGCAGGTTCCTGCTGTCCATCGTCTGCGAGGGGGAAAGTGCCGAAGTGGGTGGCGATACTCTTTCGGGCCTTGCTTTCACAGTGAATCTGCACAGCTTCTTCAGGTGTACAATGAATGGGTGACATAAACCATTCTGGTTTAAAGGCCCCAATTGGAATCAGGGCGACATCAATTGGAGCACACCGCGAACCAATCTCCCTGAAGAAACCTGGATGGTAACCGGTGTCACCGGCAAAGTAAATGTTTCCGTCTCTTCTTCGAATCACATAACCGCACCAGAGTGTGCCATCCCGGTCGAATAATCCTCGGCCGGAAAAATGTTGAGCTGGCACAGCCTCAACTACCGTAGATCCAATGCTGAGCGATTGCCACCAATCAAGATCATGGGTCTTGACAAACCCATGTTGATCAAGAAATGCCTTAACACCGAGAGAAGTAATAAACTGGGGATGGTGTTGCCTTTCGATCTGTTGAAGTGTGGCAAGGTCCAGGTGATCGTAATGATTATGGCTTAATAATACCACATCGATGGGAGGCAGGTCTTCCAGCCTGAGCCCGGGTGGTCGCATACGCTTAGGCCCTGCCCATTGAATTGGACTGGTGCGTTCACTCCAGACGGGGTCGGTGAGTAAATTCAATCCATCAGTTTGAATAAGAAACGTGGAGTGGTTGACGAAAGTGATGCAAAAGCCACCTTCAACCCGGAGCGCCGGCTTATTTCCTGTGGGCGCTTTGGTGATTGCTTTCCACGGTCCTTGTTTGCGTCGGAGCATCCACTTGAGAACATCACCGAAACCGTTGGCTGGCTTACCGCCGGGCGTGAAAAATTTTTTCCCATCAAAGTGATCGGTCGCCGGACCCTGGTGAACAGGTCCGGATAGAAAATAACCAACGGTGATAAATGCCGCCAGTACTACAAACAGTACAATGATCAGCACCATCACCGTTGGTTATGGGAATCAGTCTTACTGAGCGATTTGGGCAATTTTTGCCAAGGGGATGGCATTAGCGTATGCAGTGATTTCACCCTCGTTCGAGTCATTGGCCTTGATGGTGAGCAGGGTATTGTTCATCGGAATCTGTAACTCGTAGTCCGTTTTTCCGGTATCGCTGTCAACATGTTTGGTGAGCAGTGATTTATAGCCTTGCACCTTGATGGTTTTTTGATTTTCATCGCGCATCATTCCTGCCATGGGAGAATTGAGAATGGCACCGATGGAATTCATCAAAGGAGAGTTGTTGATTATCTCCAATTCCGCTTTGCGCAAATCCTGATTGTATTCGCGATGCACGTAGAGTCCGGTGGTGTAACCCGCTGAACTTCCGGTAACGCGGTCCTCCTTGGTATTGATCTTCAGGGATCCAACCTGCGCAGGCAGGAGCTTGAGGATTTCCTTGCCAATAGCGGCGTCGAGGTCATTGAGCATTTGCTCCATGGCAAACCGCGCATCGCCGAGGTTCCCGGCGCTATATGCCGAGCGCGCAGATGCCAGATTCTTGTCAAAATCCTGCGCGCTGACGGTAAAGAAGGAGCCGATCAATGCGAGAAGAATAATATATGGTTTGGTTTTCATAGTGATATCCTGAATTAGTTATTGGAATTATTGTTCGCCCAACATCTTCTTAATGCCATCGATATCAATCGCATTGGCGGCTGTCATCACTTCATTTTCATTGGCGAAATTGACTGCCTCGTAAACAATCAGGGAAGATTGACCGATGGGTACACTTAGTTTGTAACCGCTGCCCTGGCTGAATTCAATGATGGCACGGTTGCCTTTCACCTTTACCTGTTTCCAGTTCTGTTGTCCACCGGTCTGCTGCGCATACCCGCCGGCATTCATGTACATGTTGACTGCGGACATCCAGGCTGCGTTGTTGGCGACAGTTACCTCGAGATCCTTTCCATTGTTGTTGGTGAATTTTCGCTGTATCGTAAGTCCGGCCCAGCCAAATCCGGTGCTGGTGACCTGATCAGCAGAAGCATCTTTGTTTAGTCCGCTGATGGATTCTGGCAGGGACTTGAGAATTTTGTTGCCAATCTCTAACTCAACGCCCAGCATGGCTTGCTGGAGTGAATACCGCGAGTCACCATATTTGCCGGCCTTATAAGCAGACTCGGCGTCAGCGAGGTTGGATTTTACATCAGGTGGTGTGGTGATCAAACCGCCACCCTGATTCTGACTCAAGCCACCTCCGTTGTTATTGCCGCCGGAATTGCTGTTGTTTCCACCAGTCCCGTTAGAATTACCGTTGTTGGAATTGCCTTGATTCTGGTTGCCACCGGTGCCAAGGGCTTGATCCAGTTTCTGGTCAACTTTCTTGTCAACCGCATTTTCAAGCTTGCTCTCTGCTTTTTGCTTGAGCTTGTTGAGAAATTGAGCCTGCGTTGGTGTCCCCAAGCCAAACAGTATGGCCAGGGTAGCACATCCATGGGAGAATTTCATAATGTTAGGTGTTTGAACTATTAAAGATACTAAATAGGCAGTTGACAGGACCACCGGCCCCGTTTTTTATCATGAGATGTCCGATGACTTATATCAGTTTCTGAATACCCGTGTCTTCATGCCACCGGTATCAATTTGTATGCCAAGGGACGTGTTGGTGGTATTGTATTGAAAATACACATCGGAACCAGCTGGGATCGTCAGGCCCAATTGAAAGATGCCGTGGATATTACCTACCAGTTTAAATTTGGCGGTAACCGTTGGTTCAATAAAGATATTCGCATTCTTGTTGGTCGGTGTTTTTACCAGGCCGTTCGCTTCAAACTGCGAGTAATTTACAAGCGACACACGTGGCGTGAACAGCAGGTTGAAGTTTTGACTGTTGGTGCCGATCGTTGGTTGCAAGAAAATCAGTTGGGAAAGTTTTCCCGTGGTCTCATACACGTTGTTAACCCCAAAAAAGGAATAAGCGGCAGCGGTGGTGGCTTGTCCAAAGCCGTAACCGGCAATTATCTCATAGCGGAAAGAACGGGTCCTGTCGTACAGCCCGAGGCCGATTTCACCGTAGCTATTCTTTCGGGTGTAGGAAATAGGCGCTGATTCTTTTGAATTCATGAAAGAGTAGCCTCCCGTGATAGCGATATGGTCAGTCAGGGCATAAGCTGCCTGACCTTCAAAGCCACCGGATGTCAGATATCCGGACACCTGGGCCTCGCCTTGCTCACGAAAAAGGGGTGCATTTCTGGTATTGGGGGTGTACAACGACGTCGAGCAGGACGACAGCACAAGCAAAATGAATAGGTATCGCATGCACAAAAGGTATAAAACTTACCTTAGCCGGGAAAAGAATTCAGGATGAATTTCCCCATAGAAGAGATTAACAGGCTGATGCAAACCCGGAGGTCGGTATTTCCACGTGACTATACCGGTGAAAGAGTGCCTGAAAATGTGATTCGACAAATGCTGGAAAACGCGCGATGGGCACCAACCCATAAATTTACAGAACCCTGGCGCGTGGTGGTTTTTGCCGGCCTTGGCCTTAAACGCCTCGCCGAATTTCAGTCAGAATGCTATCGAACCGTAACCACAGCCAAGGGCTCATTCCGGGAAGATCGATATGAGGCCCTGAAGACGAAGCCCATGCAGTCTTCGCATATATTGGCCATTGGCATGAAGCGCGATTCGGGCCAGGGCATCCCGGAAGCAGAAGAGTTGGGCGCCGTGTTTTGCGCCATTCAGAATATGTATTTAACAGCTACCGCGTGCGGCGCTGGATGCTACCTGAGCACCGGAGGCATCACTTATATGGAGGAAGCCAAATCATTTTTTGGATGGGGACCGGAGGACAAACTGGTTGGCTTTCTGCATGTCGGAATGCCCGCCCGTTGGCCGGCGCAAGGAAAACGCAAATTGGTTGATGAATTTACCACCTGGAATATTGATTAAGCCATGAACACACTACCCACCAGGGCCTCCATAGCCGAAGCCCACGAACGCATTAAAAATTATATACACCATACACCAGTCATGACCAGTGCGTCTATTGATGAAATGGCAGGATGTCACGTGTTTTTTAAGTGTGAGAATTTTCAAAAGGTAGGAGCCTTCAAATCCAGGGGTGCAATGAACGCTGCCCTGAAACTGACGCCGGAACAGCAACACAAAGGAGTGGCTACGCATTCTTCCGGCAACCACGCACAAGCCTTAGCCCGGGCAGCAAAAATCCTGGGTATGAAATCGTATATCGTTATGCCTCGGACAGCTCCCGAAATAAAGAAACGGGGCGTACGTGGATATGGCGGGGAAATTTTTGAATGTGAACCCACATTGGAAGCGCGGGAGTCCACGTTGGCCGAAGTAATTCGCAATACAGGCGCTTTTGAAATTCATCCCTTCAACAACTATGATGTGATGGAGGGACAAGGCACATGCGCGAAGGAACTATTTGAAGAGACCGGCGCCCTCGACTACCTCATTGCACCGGTTGGTGGCGGTGGACTTCTGAGTGGTACCGCATTGGCCACTCATTACTTTTCGCCAGCAACTAAAGTCTTTGCCGGCGAGCCGGCCCTCGCCGATGATGCATACCGTTCGATGCAAAGTGGTAAGATTGAGCCAGCCTCCACACCAACCAGCATTGCTGATGGGCTGTTGACTTCCCTGGGTGATAAAACTTTTCCTGTCATCAAAGAGCATGTGCAGGGGGTAATCACCGTATCCGAAGAAGAAATTATTGCCGCCATGCGGATCATCTGGGAACGGCTGAAAATTGTAGTAGAGACATCCTGTGCCGTACCGTTTGCAGCCTTGTTAAGGAACAAGCATCAATTTGCCGGCAAGAAGGTTGGTATAATCCTTACGGGTGGAAATGTAGACCTGAATAAGATTGGTAAACTCTTTGTCTAATGCTCGAACACCGCAGCAAACCATTATTGCCGTTTCACCTGTTCTTGCTGCGTTGGCTGCGCTACCTCATCTTCTCGCTCTTGCTTATCGGTTGTTCGCTGGGCATTGGCATGGCAGGCTATCACTATCTGAACGACTTGCCGTGGCTCGACAGCCTTCTAAATGCCTCTATGATTCTTACAGGAATGGGTCCGGTTGACGCATTAAAAAACGATGCATCCAAGTGGTTTGCATCGTTTTATGCCATCTTCAGTGGCGTTGCGTTCTTGAGTACCGTAGCTGTTTTCCTGACCCCGGTGGTGCATCGTTTTCTTCACAAGCACCACCTGGATCAGGATAAGCCTTAATTATTTCCTTTCTTCAACGCATCAAACTTTGACTCGGTTGGTTTCTTGGGGAACACGTTGTCATTAACATTGATGTCAGCGGTTTCCAGATTCGGGTCAATTACGATACTGGTCACTTCTTTATCCTTGATGAAGACTTTTTTCACTTCGCTTTCATTGTTGCGCCAGATTTCCGCGGGGATACGCTCAATCTCTTTGGAGCCATCCTTAAAGGTCCACTGAATAATGACCGGAGACACCAACCCACCAGAATTCTTCAGGGTCACTTCATAGATGTTCTTGTCGGCGAGTTTAGCACGGATGGCATTGTCATCAAGTTTGTTTCGAAAATCGCGATAAGCTTCATCGGGGGTATTGATCACGGTAAGTTCCTGGGCACCGCCGCTGAAGTCGATAGCTTTGTCTTTCTTCCCCTGGGCCAGGTCACCTTGTTTTACTTTAACATTCTTGCTTTCCGGGTCCATCTGCATGGATTTTACCTTGAACCACTTCACGTCGTCAACGGTGAGGTCAACATGGTCGGTGGTATAAAACCATCCCCTCCAAAACCAATCAAGGTCAACGGCGGATGCATCTTCCATGGTGCGGAAGAAGTCGGCAGGTTTCGGATGTTTGAATGCCCAACGCTGGGCATATTCTTTGAAGGCTTTGTCGAAAAGCTCAGGACCCATAACTGTTTCGCGAAGCACCGTTAGGGCGGCTGCAGGTTTGCTGTACCCATTGGGCCCAAAACTGCGACCCTGGTTGTCGGACGTAGCCATGACAGGGCGCATCATGCTCTTGTCACCTTTCATAAAAGGCACAATTCCCTTAGGGGTATTGCCCGTATGATCAAGGGTCGGATACCGTTCGCGCATAGTCTCCTTTTCCAGAAAGGAATTCAAACCCTCATCCATCCAGGTGGTTTGGCGCTCATCTGAGTTTATGATCATCGGAAAGTAGTTGTGGCCTACTTCGTGAACGATCACACTCACCGTGCGGGTGAGGGTGCGTTCTGAGATAGCACCGTCTTTGGCGGGCCGGCCGCCGTTAAATGAAATCATCGGATATTCCATTCCGCCGCCAACCCAGTTACACGAGTAGGCGGTTGGATAGGGATAATCAACCGTGCGAGCGGAGTATACATCAAGGGTGTTCTTGATGGCCTTGGTGGATTCCTTGGACCACAAAGCATAACCCTCTTTGGGATACAGTGATTGAGCCAATGGTGTGCCATTGCCATTCTTTACGGCCATGGCATCCCAGACATATTTTCTGGATGAAGAGAAGGCAAAATCACGAACATTCTCCGCATAGAATTCCCAGGTGCTCTTCCGGGTGGACTTCTCCTTTTCTTTTCTGATCGCTTCTTCCTGGGTTACAATAAATACAGGTTGATCAAAAGTCTTCCTTGCTTTTTCAAATCGATTGATCTGTTCAGGCGTAAGCACTTCTTTGGGATTTTGAAGCCAGCCTGTCGCACCAACAATATGATCGGAGGGCACTGTTATACGAACCCGGTAATTGCCAAAGGTGAGGGCAAACTCACCAGCGCCGAGAAATTGTTTGTTCTGCCATCCTTCATAATCATCGAACACACACATGCGTGGGAACCATTGTGCAATGAAATAAATGTAGTTCCCGTCCTCCGGGAAGTACTCCATGCCACCGCGGCCCCCCACCATCATCATGTCGTTCACGTTGTATGACCAATCCACCTTGAAGGTGAATTTTTCTCCTTTCTTCAAGGGTTGAGGAAGATCAACACGCATCATGGTATAATTAATGATGTAATTCAGGCTCTTATCATTCGCATCGCGAACAGACTGAATGTTATATCCACCTTTATAGTCGAGCACACCAGCGGTGGTGGCCATGGCTTTGGCAGGAACAGAGTCGCGCACAGCACTTCCCTGGGTCTTGCGCGTCATGCTGCCATCGGCATACAGGTTTTGGTCTAACTGAACCCACAGGTACTTCAGATCTTCGGGTGCATTGTTGTAATACGTTATGGTTTCTGATCCTGTGATTGACTGCTTCTCGTCGTTGAGCTCCACATTGATTGTATAGTCGGCACGCTGTTGCCAGTAGTTAACTCCGGGTGCACCACTGCTGCTGCGATAGCTGTTCGGTGTGGGCAACATCTGATCGAGTTGCTCAAATTTTCCCTGCCAGGAGCCTTGTTGGGCCGTGCCAAGGATTGGCAACAGCAAGAGAAGTAATAGGATTGTTTTTTTCATGGCGGTGAAATCAGTTTTTCTTTTTGATGGCATCAAATTTATTTCCGCTTGCGCTGCGCGGGAATACGTTATCCTCGGTTTTAATATCAGAAGTTTCTTCTTTCGGATCGAGTTTGATATCCGTTACCTCTTTGTCCTTGAGGAAGACTTTGGTTACGGTCTTCTCGTTATTGCGCCAAATCTCCGCGGGAATTTTTTCGATTTCTTTCGATCCATCCTTAAATGTCCACTCGATAATGATGGGCATCACTAATTCACCTTTGTTGGTAAAAGTGATCTCGTAGAAGTTTTTGTCTTCCATTTTGGAGATCAGGGCTTTGTCGTCAACGCGGTTCTGGAAATCGCCGTAAAACCGGTTATCGGTGGGTATTACGGAGAAGGGTTGGGGACCTCCGCTAAAATCGTCCGGGTTGGCATTGTTGCCGCCGGCGGATGCTAAATCCCCGCTTTTCACGGATTTTCCTTTGTTTTCGACACTGTTTTGGTCTTTGCGAACGCGGAACCAACGCACTTTATCGATTGACTGATCGCAAACATCGGTAGTGTAGAACCAGCCGCGCCAGAACCAATCCAGGTCTACGGCTGATGCATCTTCAAGGGTGCGGAAGAAATCGGCAGGTTTGGGGTGACGGAAGGCCCAACGCTGGGCATACTCCTTGAAAGCCTTGTCGAAGAGTTCAGGACCCATAATGGTCTCACGCAACATGTTCAATCCGGTGGCACACTTAGCATATTGCTCTGAGCCGAACTGAATAACCTGCTCAGAGTTGATCATCAACGGCCGCTTGGTGGCAGGGTCACCTTTCATATAAGGTACAATGCCTGATGCAGGTCCGCGGCGCTGTGGCATGTCTGGATAGTTTTCTACCTGCGTGCGGAATTGTACAAAGGTGTTCAAGCCTTCATCCATCCAGGTCCATTGACGCTCGTCGTTGTTGATGATCATCGGGAAGAAGTTGTGGCCCACTTCATGGATGACAACACCCACCAATCCCCATTTCGTCCGATCAGTAAATGTACCGTCTTTGGCAGGACGGGCTCCATTGAAGCAAATCATCGGGTATTCCATACCAATCGAAGCGTGGTGCACAGAAGTAGCGTGTGGATAAGGATAATCCACGGTGTATTTGGAGTAGGTTGTGATCGCTGCTTTCACCGCTTTAGTTGATTCTTTTTCCCACAGGGGATTGCCTTCTTTAGGATAATAAGACATGGCGAGCGGTGTCTTGTCTCCGATCTTTACGGCTTTTGCATCCCAGATAAATTTGCGTGAGGTGGCGAACGCGAAATCGCGCACGTTTTCAGCCTTGAACTTCCAGGTCTTCTTTTCTTTTGATTTTGTTTTTTCGCGCACGATGGCTTCAGCCTGGGTGGCAATTATGACGGGCTTGTCAAAGGAAGTCTTGGCCTGCTCAAATCGCTGACGCTGTTCGGCGGTGAGAACTTCATTCGGGTTCTGGATCATGCCGGTAGCCGCCACGATGTGATCAGCCGGCACGGTAAGGTTTACGGCATAGTCACCAAACGTAAGGGTAAACTCTCCCTGGCCAAGGAACTGCTTGTTCTGCCATCCCACCACATCATCATATACACACATGCGGGGGAACCATTGACCAATAATATAAGAGTAGTTGCCGTCTTCCGGAAAATACTCCAGACCACTGCGCGCATCGTTGTTGGTCATTCCCTTCAGACGGTCGTTGATATTAAAGCTCCACTCTACCGAAAATGAATATTGTTGCCCGGCAACGATGGGTTGAGGGAGGTCAATCCGCATCATGGTCTGATTGATGGTGAATGGCAGACTCTTGCCGGTTGCGTCTTTGACCGACTTGATTTTATATCCACCATCAAAGTCATACAGGGCAAGATCACTTGCCATGGTTTTGGTATTCACAGAATCTTTTACAGCATTGGTCTTCAGTTTCTGTGAGTTGTTGTCTTTGGCGTTGATGTTCTGATCGAGCTGCAACCACAGATATTTAAGGACATCCGGAGAATTGTTGTAGTACCGGATGGTTTCACTTCCGGTAATGCTTTGGTTGTCGTCATTCAACTCGGCATTGATGGCATAGTCTGCGCGTTGTTGCCAATACTTGGGTCCGGGAGCGCCCGAGCCGGTGCGATACTCGTTCGGGGTAGGCAACAATTGATCGAGCTGTTCGAATTTGCCTTTCCATTTGGGGCTTTCGGCCTTTTCCTGTGCAAACAGGGTAATGCCGGTGAATAGGCCGATGAGAAGTAAAAGATGTTTCATATGGTGTAATTGAATTTACAAGTAAGGGGTTTATTAAAGTCGGTCTTTCATGAGAACCAGGGCAATGCCGGCAATGGCTGAAGAGATAACCATTTTCCAGTCGCGCCGGTTGAGGTGGAGCAGATCAATAGCAATAAAACATACTGCGAGAAATATCCCAACGATAATTATTTGGCCGAGTTCCAATCCAAGGTTAAAGGCAAACAATTGGGTGAAAATCCGCTCATCTTTTCCCAAAAGAGCTTTCAGGTAGTTGGAGAAACCCATGCCGTGAATTAACCCAAACAGCAGCGCCAGGAAATAATTGGCCTGCAATTTCCGGCCCGGAAGGGTCTCATCATTACCGAAAAGATTGGCCACTGCCGTCAGAAAAATGGTAAGAGGAATCAGAAATTCGATCAGGCCGGCGTCTATGGTGATTACGTCCAGGGTGGCCAGCGCCAGGGTAATCGAGTGACCGACGGTAAAAGAAGTGATAAGTATGAGAATGCGCTTCCAATCCTTCACCACATATACGGCACAAAGGGCCACAACGAACAGGATGTGATCATACCCATTGGCATAATCTAGAATATGTTCGCGCCCCATGGCAAAGAAGACTTCAAATTCCGACATAAGGGGATGATTGTGCGGTAAAGGTTGTGAAAAATAGGAAAGAAAGGTGGCAACTGACTATTTTTGGGGCCTATGAAACTGCTGATTTGGCTGATTTTTCTGCTCCCTCACCCAATTCACGTTTCCGTGACGGAGATTGAGTACAGTGAGAAGAACAAATCATTGCAAATTACTTCCCGGATTTTCATAGACGATCTGGAGACCGCTATCCGCACCAAAACCAAACAGGAATCGCTCGATCTCTTGAATCTTCCCGCTGGGCAGTCACTTGATCAATTGGTCCGTAATTACCTGGCAGACCATTTGCGCATCAAAGTGGATGGCAAGCCAGCTAAGATAAACTACATTGCTCACGAACTCGATGATGCCGCCATCATCTGTTATCTCGAAATAGAAAACATCAAGAAGTTGAAAACCCTGGAGGTGACAGATGATGTTATTCATGAAGTTCATGCTGACCAATACAACCTCGTGCACATCACGTACCGGTCTCCGGTAAAAAGTTACCGCCTCACCCGTGAAAAGCCAACGGAGGTATATCGGGCCGAAACCAAATAGTAAATACTAATCACCCAACTATGCGCAAGAAGATCATTGCCGGAAACTGGAAAATGAACAAGAACTTCGCTGAAGCCACAGCCCTTGCACGGGAAGTACTCGCCCTGGCTGGCGAGGTGCCTGACCATGCGTCACTCATATTATGTGTTCCCTTTCCTTACCTCGTTTCCACTGAGGAACTTACCCGCTCATCGGCTGTTCGCGTAGGCGCACAGAATTGCAGCGAACATGAATCAGGTGCATATACTGGTGAAGTGTCGGCAGCGATGCTTAAATCGATAAACATTCCCTATGTGATCCTGGGCCACAGTGAACGCCGCCAATACTTTGGGGAGCAGGGAAAACTACTTGCGGCCAAAACAGACAAAGCCTTGTCACACGGATTAACACCGATCTTCTGCTGTGGTGAGCCTCTGGAGATACGCGAAAAGGGTACCCATGAGGCCCTTGTACGTCAACAGATTGAAGAGGGACTTTTTCACCTTGGCGCTGACCAGATCAAGCAGGTAATGATTGCCTATGAACCGGTTTGGGCCATCGGTACAGGTAAGACAGCCAGTTCACAACAAGCGCAGGATATGCACGCCGTGATCCGCAAGCAATTGGCAACAAAATATGGCGATGCCACCGCACAGCAAATCATCATTCTATACGGCGGCAGTGTAAAGCCGGACAATGCCAGGGAATTGTTTTCCTGCCCTGATGTAGATGGAGGTTTGGTCGGCGGTGCTTCCCTGAAGGCACGCGACTTTATCGATATCGCAAAAGGAGCATAGTCAGGACGGCTTCATCCATTCGAAGACACCGTAATGCTCGCCATTCATGCCGAGTCGGGTATAGACATCCTGTGCACCGACATTGGTGCGATCAACGTATAACCGAATACCCTTCAGGTCTGGATCCTGTTTCACGATCGACTGAACGTGTTCATACATGCTTTTGTAAACTCCTTTGCCCCGCGCTGTTTCCGCAACGTAAACGGATTGGATCCAAAGTACTGTGCCACAGCGCCAGTCACTCCACTCATAGGTAGTCATCAGGCATCCGATAATTTCAGTTCCTTCCTGTGCAACATAGTACTTCCCCTTGGTGGGATCTTTCATTAACCGGTTAATGCCCTGAGACAGGGTGCTGAACTCCAATTGTATGTTTTCTGTCTCCAGCGCCATTTTAAGCTGAAAATCAATAATCCAGGGAACGTCCTGGAGAATAGCCTCACGAATGATCATGGTTGATAAATTACAATTCGCATTGATACTTGAACAAGTGCTTCTACAGATGCCACGCAAGGTAAAAAACCGGATGAACTTGGTTGAGAGAGCACCGCTTAATTAAGCCCGGTCATCATTTTTTTGAATGCCGGATGCATTTGTGAGTTAAGGAACTCGGTAATGGTGACTTTTGCCAAGCCATGTTGACAAAATGGATCCTCAGCCATGATGTCCTCCAGGTCTTTACGGGATGGTGCTGCGGCCAGGATGATCCCGCCAGTGCGGGGAACCTTCCTGCCGGAAGTGAGAAACACGTTGAGCTTATAATACTTCTGGAGAAAACGAACGTGGGCAGTCATATGCTGATCCAGTTTCTCCAAGGCCGTAACATACTGAAGGTCGACGATAAACATAGTATTGAAGTGATCCGGAAGATACGGATTCAGGAGATAGGCTTGTAGTTGCCCGTCAAAATGGGGACCTTCGAACGCTATGACTGGCGAATCCTCCGCACCCAATCCCGATCAGGTATATGATTATATCGTTGTTGGCTCCGGTTTTGGCGGCTCCGTTTCTGCCATGCGCCTGGCCGAAAAGGGCTATTCGGTACTGGTAATCGAAAAGGGCAAACGCTGGAAGGCAAAGGATTTTCCGACATCAAACTGGAATACGCGCAAGTACCTGTGGCTTCCGTTGTTGCGGTGTTTCGGCTTTCAAAAACTCACCTTTTTTAAAGAGGTATTTATCATCTCCGGTGTTGGTGTGGGTGGAGGTTCTTTGGTATATGCAAATACACACATGATGCCCAGGGAAAGTTTTTATGCCAATCCGATCTGGTCCCAGCTTAAAGACTGGAAGTCGGTACTGGCTCCCTATTTTGACAAGGCGCGGTTCATGCTGGGCAGTGAGAAGTTCTCCAAAGAGTACGAAGAAGACCGGGTGCTTCGCGAAGTGGCACAGGACATGGGCCGGGGCGACACGTATTCAAGGGTTGATTACGTGGGAGTTTACCTGGGCGATACCCAAAAGCCCAAAGACCCTTACTTCAAAGGACTGGGTCCGTTGCGCACAGGCTGCACAGAGTGCGCAGGTTGCATGGTCGGCTGCCGGCATGGTGCCAAGAATACACTGGACAAGAATTATCTGTGGTTTGCCGAAAATATGTTCGGTGCTCGCGTTTTGGCCGAAACCCGTGTGACAAAAATAGAAAACACAGAAGACGAGTATCGGATTCATACCGAACAGAGTACTTCCTGGTTTGGAAAGAAATCAACCACCTATCGTGCCCGTGGCCTCGTCATGAGTGGTGGTGTCTTGGGTACACTTGATTTATTGCTTCGTCAAAAACATGTAGACAAAACACTTATCCGGTTGTCGGATAAATTAGGGGAGAACATCCTTACGAATTCTGAAATGCTCTCCGGCGTGGTAAGCGCCGACCGGAAGTTGAATCACGGCATTGCGATCAGCTCTGTTTTTGAACCTGATGACAACACCCATATTGAGTTGTGCAAATTTCCGGATGGTTCCGGTGCCATGACGCGCCTGGCGGTGATGGCTGCCGGAAACGGAACACCGCCGGTGCGCACATTAAAAATGATCGGCAATATGATGACGCAGCCCTGGAATTTGCTGCGTTCGGTCTTCAACTGGAAACTCGCGGAGACCAGCATTATTTTTCTCATTATGCAATCCCTGCCCAATGCCATGCAATTGCGGCTCCGGCGGGGTTTGCTCGGAACGCGCCTGGTCATGAGCAATAACCTTGGCCAAAAAGTACCAAGCTTCATCCCTATAGGTCAGGATGCCTTGTACCGGTATGCAAAGAAGGTGAATGGTGTACCGCATAATGCCTTCAGTGAAGTGATGTTTGGTCTGTCATCTACGGCTCACATTCTCGGCGGATGTCCGATGGGGAAAACAGCTGCCGAAGGAGTCGTTGATGAATCATTCCGGGTGCACGGATACAAGAACTTTTATATTCTGGATGGCAGCATCATGCCTTGTAATTTGGGCGTTAACCCGTCGCTCACCATTACGGCACTCAGTGAATACGCTATGGACCAGATTCCCGCTGCAAGAGACAACCAAACCATCGCCCTGCAGGACCGACTTCATGCAGTAACCTCCTTTTGAACCACAAGCCATGCAAGCATTCTTGGAATTACCTGTCGCTGAAGATGATGAAACCCGAATGGTGCTGGTGAACATCGCCAGCATCGGCCGTATATACCCGAATCCACAAAGCACCAAGAAGAGTATCGTCGAACTGAATTACCACAGCATCAATGATGCCCCGGTTTACCTGGAAGTGGAAATGGCCTATGAAGCATTGCGGGCCCGCCTGCTGGAATAGGCCAACAGCTATGCCGGCTTGCTTTTGTTAGCACGGATCATTTCTCCGTAACCTTGTTCAGCGCCAAGGGCAATGACAGCCATGGTGATGCGTCGTGTCTTTGTCTGGATGGTCTTTGCGCTCTCAATCCACTTACTGAAATAGTTTTGATGCGACTTGGGCAATGTCTTGAAGTGGGCCAGCGCCCGCGGATCATCCTTGAGACACTTCATAAAGTCCGACGAAATTTGCAACGGACGATCATCAGGTTGTACTTCAACCAGCAACGTGTCGCCAGCCTGCTTGCCCAGTTTTTTCCGCAGTTGCCCATTAATAGGAAGAATGAAATCACCATCACCCATTGGGATAAGTGCTGTTCGCTCAATTTCCAGTTGATCCAGTTTTCCCTTCACCCGGAAAGATGTTTTTTCGGCTTTCAATTGGGTTGCCTTGGCCCTGGAAATAACGATATAGGACCATCCGGTCTTCTCTCCTTTCTTGGCAAACTTGAGGATGCGCGCGTGAAATCGAATCATAGTCGATGTGAAGTTCGCTATCAGCAGGAGAATATTCAACGCGGCGCAACCAAAAGTCACCAGCGGTGGTTAATGACTAAATTAACGGCATGAATCCCATTCAACAGATTATACGCCTTGGATTTCCGTGGGAAACACGCGATCCGTTTTTGTTCTGCGTCCACCACCAGGATTTTTATCCGGCAGGAAATGAAAAACTCGGTCCGGTAGAATCGTTGGCCGGCCGCAACATCGGAAATGATTTTGATCCGCGCCAAAAGTGGCGCATGTATCATGGCGATACCGTACCGGGATTTCCGGCTCATCCGCACTGTGGATTTGAAACGGTAACGGTGGTTACCAGGGGCCTGATTGATCACTCGGATTCATTGGGAGCGGCAGGGAGATTTGGTAACGGCGATGTGCAATGGATGACCGCCGGAAAAGGGGTTCAACATTGTGAGATGTTCCCGTTGCTCAACCGGGAAGGTGATAACCCCCTGGAACTTTTTCAATTGTGGCTCAACCTGCCCAAATCAAAAAAATCGGCTGAGCCCTATTTTTCCATGCTCTGGTCGGACACCATACCGATTGTTCATGCTAAAGACCAAAACGGAAAGACCACTCAAATTAAGATTGTGGCTGGTGACCTTCAAGACAATAAGGCACCCGCACCGGCACCAGACTCCTGGGCCGCAAATCCATCCCATGAGGTGGCCATCTGGATCATTCATATGGAGCCGTATGCGGAATGGACGTTGCCTTCTTCAAGGCAGGAGGTAAACCGTATGCTGTACCATTATAAAGGATCAACCCTCCGCGTTCATACACAGGAAATTCAACGCGGTCATGGCGTGGAATTGAAGAGCAAAGAAGCGGTGACACTGGTTAATGGTCCGGATGAAACGAGATTACTACTGCTGCAAGGCAAACCAATCGGAGAACCGGTAACACACTATGGTCCATTTGTGATGAATAGCCAGCATGAAATACAGGACGTGATCAGGGAGTACCAACGCACACAGTTTGGAGGCTGGCCCTGGCCCTCACACGATCATACACATCCCCGTGAACGCGGGCGCTTTGCCCGCTATACCGACGGCCATGAGGAAATAAAATAGGTCCACACACACATCAGTCCACTCATCTTCTTTGATCGAGAAATGAGACGGGGAAGATTTATATTGTTCCAAAATTTTTCCCCATGAAATACCTGTTACTCATTTCAATTTGTCTGGGCGTTCTGACAACGTCAGCTCAGAAAAAATCCCCCGGTCAGCCGACGCAAACAACGGTTGCCAACCTCGATGCAACCTTTAAAGCAGCGCGATGGCGCAACATTGGTCCCTTTAGGGGCGGCCGGTCGGTAACTTCAACCGGTGTGGTGGGCGATCCACTTACGTATTACATGGGCAGCACGGGTGGTGGACTTTGGAAAACCAATGATGCAGGGATGTCCTGGTTCAATATATCTGATGGCTATTTCAAGACGGGATCCGTGGGAGCCGTTGCGGTGGCCGAAAGTGATCCCAATGTTATTTATGTCGGCATGGGTGAGCATGCACCCCGTGGAGTTACGACTTCCTATGGCGATGGTGTATATAAGTCTACCGATGCAGGAAAGACCTGGGTAAAGGTGGGCCTCGACCTCACTCGCCACATCGCTTACATCCGGATACATCCTGCCAACCCGGATGTGGTTTATGTTGCGGCACAGGGTGCGTTACATGGCCCTGCACCTGACCGCGGTGTTTATAAATCAACGGATGGTGGCACCACCTGGAAGAAGACACTATATGTTGATGAGAACACGGGTTGTGCAGACCTCAGCATGGACATGACCAATCCGCGGATACTCTATGCAGCTATGTGGGATCACCGTCGTTTGCCATGGCAGGTAATCAGTGGAGGTAAAGGCAGCGGCCTGTATAAATCAGTAGATGGCGGCGAAACATGGAGCAAAATTCAGGAAGGACTTCCCAAAGAGTTGGGAAAAATGAGCGTTTCGGTATGCCGTTCCAATCCCGAAAAGGTATATGCGCTGGTAGAGAGTGATACGCAAAAGGAACAAGGCGGTTTGTTTGTATCCAATAATGGCGGCAAGAGCTGGGATCGTATCAGCAAAGATCACCGCCTGGTGCAACGCGCCTGGTATTACATCGAAGTATTCGCTGATCCGCAAAATGAAGAGATCGTATACGTCCTCAATTCACCAGGCTTGAAATCAGTAGATGGCGGCAAGTCGTGGGAATACCTGCGCACAGGTCACGGAGATTACCATCAGTTGTGGATCAATCCACGCAACAATAAAAATATTATCATTTCCGATGACGGCGGCGCGACCATCACCGTCAACAACGGCCTGACCTGGTCTTCTCAAAATAATCAGCCAACGGCCCAGTTTTACCGTGTCAAC
>DNZD01000221.1 GCA_003504855.1 Cytophagales bacterium | reverse complement strand
AAGTGGGGCTGGGCGGCAGGCTTGATTCCACCAACGTGATCACACCGCAGCTGTCTTTGATTACCAACATAAGTTTTGATCATAAGGATTTACTCGGTGACACCTTGCCCAAGATTGCCGCGGAGAAAGCCGGAATCATCAAAAGTCATGTGCCGGTGGTGATCAGCGAACGCCAGCCTGAAGTAGAGGCTGTCTTTACGGAACGCGCACGTGCCATGGAGGCTCCTATTGTTTTTGCGTCCGATCACCTTAGCCTGAAGGCTGCCGGTGATGGATTTGATGTGTATCGCGATCAGCAGGTTTGGCTTACCGACATTCGCCCAGAATTGCGGGGCCTGTACCAGCAAAAGAACATCCCTGGCGTGTTGCAGAGTGTGGTGCGGTTGAAGATGATGGGATACCGGATTTCGGAAGAAGCATTGCGCACCGGTATTGCCAATGTGGTGTCGCTTACTGGTCTTAAAGGCCGGTGGCAAAAGTTGTCTGACAAACCATTGACGATTTGCGACACTGGACATAACCCGGCTGGCATTCAAATGGTGGTAGAGCAAATCAAGGCAACACCCCATCGCAAACTCTACATGGTGTTTGGTGTGGTGAAAGATAAAGACCTGAATGACGTCTTTGGTTTACTGCCCACTGATGCGGACTATTATTTTTGTCAGGCCAACATTCCAAGGGCCATGGACGCCTATGACCTGGCGGCTAAAGCGGGCGCTGCCGGACTCCGTGGTGTGGTGGAGCGCGATGTCAACAAGGCACTACGCCGCGCGAATGAGGCAGCCGGTCCGGAAGATTTGATTTTTATTGGGGGCAGCACGTTTGTGGTGGCCGAATTGGAGAACCTTTAACTGCACGAATTGAAGAATAAACTATTTCGCTTTGCCGTCATTGCCAACCGCGACAATGTGATTGAGCCAGGCAAGCCGTTGTATACCGCCATCAAGAACAAATGGTGTGCTGACTATTTCCGGAATGATCATCCCATCACCATCGAGCTCGCCTGCGGCAGGGGTGAATATTCTGTGGCCCTCGCCAAACTGTTTCCGGAGCGAAACTATGTTGGCGTGGACGTGAAGGGAGATCGCATTTGGAAGGGGAGCACCCTGGCTGTTGAGCAAAACATCACCAACATTGGATTCCTTCGCACCAATATCCTGAACATTGACTTCTTCTTTGGCGAAGGCGAGGTGGATGAGATATGGATCACGTTCCCGGATCCGCGTCCCCGGAAGCGAGACGTCAAGCGCAGGCTCACCAATTCAAGGTTCCTGGACTTGTACAAGAAGATACTCCGGCCGGGTGGTACGGTGCGATTCAAGACTGACAATACGGGGCTGTTTGCATATACCCTGGAAGAGCTGCAGGGCAGGACTGATATTGTGGATTTACAACATACCGACAATGTGTATGCCAGTCCATTAAGGCCCGAGTGTTTCGATGTCAAGACCCGGTATGAAGAGATGTTTACCCAACAGGGAGAGACGATTAAGTACCTGAGGTTTCGGTTTGCCTGATGGTGACAAGGTCGGGATTGCAAATCCCGATCGGCGTGTTACAGGCGAGAACTTGATTCAACCCCTTCGGGGTTGAGTTAGCGACTTTCAGGCTCTACACGGCATTTCATGCCGTGTTATGTAATTCAATCCCTTTCGGGATTGGTGCAGGCTGTATAAGGTCGTGATTACAAATCCCGACCAGCGTGTTCAGCCTGGCCGACTGAGGTGGGGATTGCAGATCCCGACCAGCGCGACTGTTTGGAGTTGTTAACAGTTTCTTAACATGGACGCTCGGACGTACCCCGTGTCTTCCCTTATCTTGGATTAAAATTGTCTCCCTTGGCGAAACAAAAACGACGCGATGTACAGCTGGTGGTGATCTCCGATGTTCACCTGGGCACTTATGGCTGTCATGCCGAGGAACTGATACGTTACCTGAAAACGGTGAAGCCGGGAACGCTGATCCTGAATGGCGATATCATCGATATGTGGCAGTTCTCCAAGCGCTACTGGCCGAAGTCGCACATGCAGGTGGTAAAGCACATCACCGGATTGATGGCCAAAGGCACCAAGGTGATTTATCTCACCGGCAACCACGATGAGATGCTCCGCAAATTTGCTGGATTCCGGATGGGGTCACTGCAGATTGAGAACAAGAAAGTCATCACCCTCGATGGACGCAAGGCGTGGATCTTCCATGGCGATGTATTCGATGTTACCATGCAACACTCCAAGTGGCTCGCCAGGTTGGGTGCGGTGGGATATGACACCCTGATTCTGATCAACACGTTTGTGAACTTCCTGCTCCGGCTGATGGGCCGCGGCAAGATATCCTTGTCGAAGCGGGTGAAAGACAGTGTGAAGTCGGCGGTGAAGTTTATCAACAACTTCGAAGAGACAGCCGCCAACATTGCCATCACCAAAGGCTATGATTACGTCATTTGTGGTCATATTCACCACCCCGACATGCGGCCGGTGAAAACCGATGCCGGCGAAGTGATGTACCTGAACTCCGGTGACTGGGTGGAGAACCTCACCGCCCTGGAATATGACGACGGCCAATGGCAGATTTACCGGTACAACGACGACCCGGTGGCCCAGGCGGTAAAGCTCTCCAAACGACTCAAGACCGACCGTGACAATGAAGAAATTTTTAAGGACCTTGTTGATGAGTTTCTGAACGTTAAACCTCCCGCCAAGCCATCATGAAAATACTTTATGCCATTCAGGGTACCGGCAATGGACACCTCAGCCGTGCCGTGGACATTATCCCGGAGTTAAAACGCTACGGTGATTTGGACCTGATGGTAAGTGGTGCGCAGTCGGAGATAAAACTCCCTTTTCCTGTGAAGTATAAATCGAAGGGCTTGAGTTTTCACTTTGGAAAAAGTGGCGGTATCAATTTTTACAGCACGTTTGTGGAGAACAGTTCACGCGATGTGCTAAAGGAAATCAAGAGTTTTCCCATTGAAAAATATGACCTGGTGGTGAATGACTTTGAGCCCATCACCGCATGGGCTGCGCGCAAGAAGGAGGTCAGGATCGTTGGCCTGAGTCACCAATCGGCGTTATTGTCAAAAAATACGCCGAAGCCCCGCATCAAGGATCCGTTTGGTGAATGGGTATTGAAGAACTATGCACCTGTGAAAGACTACATTGGCTTTCATTTTGATGAATACGACAAGAACATTTTCAAGCCAGTGGTGCGCAAGGCCATCCGCGAGGTGAAGGCTACCGACAAAGGACACTATACCGTATACCTGCCGGCCTATGACGACAAGAAATTG
Source organism: Cytophagales bacterium (assembly GCA_003504855.1). Lineage (GTDB taxonomy): Bacteria > Bacteroidota > Bacteroidia > Cytophagales > Cyclobacteriaceae > ELB16-189. The sequence continues at coordinate 518 of DNZD01000221.1, read as the reverse complement.
GTCGCCCTCCTGATGAAATTGCCTTCTTTAAAATGGCACATCTTCTCAAAGCATACCAAAGTGCCGTACCACGTTGGAAAGATTTCGGTTTATCCGGTTTCTGGTGATGACTTTGTGGCCAGCATGGTGTCGAGCCATGGCGTGTTGTGCGGTGCCGGTTTCGAAACTCCGGCAGAGGTACTTTACCTCAACAAAAAGTTGTTAGTAGTGCCGATGAAGAACCAATATGAGCAGGCCTGCAATGCCGCCGCGTTAAAGGAGTTGGGTGTTCCTGTGTTGAAACGGGTGAAGAAGCGCAGCCTGAAAAAACTCGAAAAGTGGCTCGATAGCAATAAGACCGTCGATATCAGATATGGGGAAGTAGCACCCAAAGCAGTCGATCGCCTGATGAAGAAGTTTGGGAAGGATTAGTGGATACAGGTCGTGATTGCAGAGCCCGACCGGCCAGGTGTCTATGCTTTAACCAACTCTAAATTGCCTTGGGTTGCGGGCTGGTGTCCACGAACAGCGCGGCGCAA
>DNZD01000007.1 GCA_003504855.1 Cytophagales bacterium | reverse complement strand
TGAAATAAAAGATACGTTGGTTCATGGCATCTGCGGACAGGTGAATGGATCAATCATTCCGGGCATGATGGGGTTGGAGGCAGGTCAATCTGCTTTTGGCGATACCTATGCCTGGTTTCAAAAATTACTGCAGTGGCCCATGGAAACGTTGCTTCAGCAAAATACCTGGCTCGACGCTGCCCAACGCGACCGGTTGCGCAGTGAGTGGTCAGATAAACTAATTCCTGAATTAAGCAGGCAAGCCATGTCGCTACCCATAGGAGAGCAGGACGAACTATCAGTGGACTGGCTCAATGGTCGTCGTACGCCGGATGCGGACCAGACGTTAAAAGCAGGTATCACGTCTTTGAACCTGGCAACCAATGCGCCTGCCATCTTTAAATCATTGGTGGAAGGTACTTGCTTTGGTGCCAAAGCCATCGTGGATCGGTTCAATGAGCAGGGCGTTCCCGTCAAAGCGCTGATCGGACTGGGCGGTGTAGCGCGCAAGTCACCGTATATCATGCAGGTGATGGCCAATGTCATGAACATGCCAATCCGTATTCATCGGTCAGAACAGACTTGTGCCGCCGGTGCTTCCATGTTTGCCGCCACGGCCGCCGGGTTGTATCCACGGGTGGAGGAGGCGATGGCTTCGATGGGGCAGGGCTTTGATGCTGAATACAAGCCACAGGCCAAGGTCACCGGTATCTACGCCAAACGTTATGAACGTTATCAGCAATTGGGAAAATTTATTTCGACAAACACGAGCACTCTATCATTATGAATTACAAGACCCTGCGAGAGGAAGCCTTTGAGGCCAACCTGCAACTGCCACGACTCGGCCTGGTGATGTTCACCTTCGGTAACGTAAGCGTGGTTGACCGTGCCGCGTCTGTTTTTGCTATCAAGCCTAGCGGCGTTCCGTATGATCAGCTTACCCCCGATAAGATGGTAATCGTTGATTACGATGGTATTGTTCAGTGGGGCAACCTGCGACCCTCATCTGATACGTTGACCCACGCAGTGCTGTATAAGCACTGGTCTTCGCAGGGTGCCATTGTTCATACCCATTCAACGTATGCTACTGCCTGGGCCCAGGCGGGCAAAGACATTCCTATTTTTGGAACAACCCATGCCGACCACCTGACTGTCGATGTGCCCTGCGCTCCTCCGATGGACGACGCCCGGATATCCGGAAACTATGAGTTGGAAACCGGCTATCAGATTATCGACTGTTTCAAATCCAGAAACCTGGATCCCACCGAAGTGGAGATGATGCTGGTAGGCAATCATGCACCATTTGCCTGGGGTAAGACGGCTGAAAAAGCCTTGTACCATGCAGCCGTTCTTGAGGAGCTGGCCAGGATGGCACACCTCACATTACAAATCAACCCTACCGCCCCGCGTTTGAAGAACTCCCTGATTCAGAAACACCACCAACGCAAACACGGCCCTGATTCCTATTATGGCCAGTCAACCTGACTTATCAACATAAACCTGTCTCTTCTTGAGACACACCTATTCCTGGATTCAACCAGCGACCAATCTTCAAATCCTCAAATCTTCAAATCCTCAGATTATGTCTCCAACTCCCGAACTCTGGTTTCTCACTGGCTCACAACACCTCTACGGGGAAGAAACGCTCAAGCAAGTAGCAGATCATTCGCAAGTGATCGTTAATGGACTCAATGCCTCAGGCATCCCTGTCCGAATAGTGTTCAAACCGGTAGTGAAGACCCCGGATGAGATCGCAGCAGTATGCAGTGAAGCCAGTGCCTCGGCTCCATGTATTGGCGTAATAGCCTGGATGCACACCTTTTCACCAGCCAAAATGTGGATCGGCGGTTTGAAGATTTTGAGCAAGCCTATGCTGCACCTGCATACCCAGTTCAATCGCGATATCCCCTGGAGTGCCATTGATATGGATTTCATGAACCTGAATCAGTCAGCACACGGTGACCGCGAGTTTGGTTTCATCATGAGCAGGATGCGGCTTACCCGCAAAGTGGTGGTCGGTCATTGGCAGGATCCTGAAGTAATTGCCCGTATTAATGTCTGGTCGCGTGCGGCCCTCGGCTGGCATGACTGGCAAAATGCAAAGTTCTGCCGCTTTGGTGACAACATGCGCCAGGTAGCGGTTACCGAAGGTGATAAGGTGGAAGCCCAGATCAAGTTTGGCTATAGTGTCAATGGATATGGTATGGGTGACCTGGTAACTTTTATCCGGCAGGTTTCTGATGCGGAAGTTGATGAATTGGTTAAGGTATACGAGGATACGTACACGTTGGCATCTTCGTTGAAGAAGGATGGTGCTCACCGCAGTTCGCTGCGGGAGGCAGCCCGCATCGAAATCGGTTTACGGATGTTTCTCGTCGATGGAAACTTCAAAGGATTCACGGACACATTTGAAGACCTGCATGGACTGGTACAATTGCCGGGCATCGCGGTCCAACGACTGATGGCCGATGGCTATGGTTTTGGTGCTGAAGGAGACTGGAAGACTGCAGCGTTGGTACGCGCGATGAAGGTAATGGCCACAGGCTTGCCGGGGGGGAACTCATTTATGGAAGATTATACATATCACTTTGCCGCCAACAACAACCAGGTGTTGGGTGCGCATATGCTGGAGATATGTCCGTCCATTGCGGAGGGAAAGCCCACTTGTGAGATCCATCCGCTGGGTATTGGCGGGAAAGCCGATCCCGTTCGTTTGGTGTTCAATACGGCGCCGGGCAATGCCCTGAATGCATCCATGATCGATATGGGAAATCGTTTCCGCTTGCTGGTGAACGAGGTGAGTGCCATTGCTCCGGAGCAACCGCTGCCCAAGCTGCCGGTGGCGCGTGTGTTGTGGAAACCCCTGCCCGATATGAATACCGCTTGCGCAGGATGGATACTGGCCGGTGGGGCGCATCATACAGTGTATAGTCAGAACCTGACCACTGAGTACCTCGAGGATTTTGCCGAGATGGCCGGTATTGAAATGATTCGCATTGGCACCGGCACCACACTGACGCAATTGAAGAACGAACTGCGCTGGAATGAAACGTCGTACCGCTAAGGCACACTAATAAATGATTCGAGCGAGAACGCCTGGGTACGAGCGCCAAACAAAGGCTTCACCTGACGCCAGACACCTTCAAAAAGTTCGGAGGTGCGATAGCGCTCAAGATCAGTTGCGAGATTCCAATGGCTGAGTGTGGTAAGGCAGAGCGGATCGGCCGGGTCCTTCATCAACTGAAGGTGTGTGCATCCCGGAAAATTGCGTATCGCCAGTTTGTGGTTGTTGAAGATTTCCAGAAACCGGGGGAGTGAGGCATCGGTAAAATGCATGCGTACGATGCGAATGATCATGGGAAGCGTTTATTTTTGTGCCACCCCAAGTTATGAAAAAGAGCATCCTTGTTGTTTGTCTCATGGCGCTTTCCATCGGCCTGAAGGCGCAGGATTCCGTAGCGCATGACCGCGGATACCAAATCGGCTATACCATCGGGCAGTATTTGCCATTCGTTGTGCTTGTCGGCTTCGGCTGGCTGGTCTATCGCTCCGTGAAGAAACGGGCAGACGATGGCGACACCCATGCGCCTTAGGCAGAATGGGTTTACTTAGTGCTTGATTACTTTTACGATGACCTGCTGTCCTGCGCTGGTACACTGGATCAGGTACAATCCGGACTCCAACGGAACGGCGAGTTTCTCTTCATAGACACCGGCATCTTCATAACGGGTGAAGCTATAGAGCCTGCGCCCTGCCATGTCGACTATCTCAGTGTGGATCGGACCGGGCTGAACTTGTTGATACCGCAGTGTGATATTGTCCTGGAAAGGATTGGGAGAAGCGGTTACGGCAAATCTCACTGGATTGTTTTCATACGTGGTTATTACATTCGGAAGGTTTGCGTCCATCCAGGATAGTCTGCGGGTCACCCAGTCTTTGAGCCAATCTACTTCTGATTGAAAGGTCGGTCCCACAAAACTGTTGGGCCATACATATTGCCCCAGGACAGGCCAACGTTGAAAGTTGCGTTGCTGCGATTCAAGGTTCAGAACATGGGACACAGAATCGATGTAGTCGGTGATACGGGAGGTTGCGTAGGTCTTGGAGCGCAGGGTCTGCCAGCGGGTAACTACTTTGGTTTTAAAGGCGGGATCTTCAAACAGGCGACTCCACCAGAACGGGACGAGCCAACCATCGCTGGGGCAAATCATGTTGTAATCAATGATAAAACCTTCCGGTTTTTCCTTCGCACAAAAATTCACGTTGCCAAAGCCCAGGTTGAAATCCCATATGGGCCCCATGAAGAGTTTGCCGCCATCGGAGTCCTTGCGTTTGTACATAAATGTACTGATCCGGTAGGCATCCGGATTGCGACTGAGTTCATTGGCGATGAAATAGTCCACGAACGAATCCACATCAATGTATTTGGCATACCCATTTACCGGATCTTTGAAATTGTCCATGGCGAGGGTATTCTCAAACTCTCTGATGTAGTTGATGATGTATGCCTTTTGCTCAGCGGTAATATCTTCAGGTTTGGGATATTCGTATTGGAAGTAGGTTGTTTGCCCGCCGCTGCGGTTAGGAGGCGGATAGGGTGAGTTCCATCCCGCGCCACCGCTGCCTTCGATTTTGTCTAGTTTCAGAATGTATCCACCAGTCAGGTTGTCTCCGGTGTTTTCGGTGATGTCGAGCTTGTCGATATTCACCCGGTTCTTGTCACGTTTGATCTTTTCCAACAACACAAAGACACCCATGTATTCTCCATTAAGCACCATTTCGCAATACACAGACCTGGATGCGTAACGCCCGAGGTCCCTGCCCAGCTTGTACGCCAACACATCGCGCATGAGACTCTTGTCATCATAGGGGGCAAAAAGCACCCAGTCGTCTTTTTTCGGCAACCCCAGCAAGGACGCATCAATGCCTTTTCCGCTGGCATCCCGGATTTCAATGCCGTATTGCTTTTTGGGAAACAAATCCTGAGATGTTGATCCCCTCAACTCAATGCCAATCTTGCCATTGAAGTTATTGAACGGATCGGTGAGGCTGTTGCGTAAGCCGACACCGTTGTAGATGATGCCCATGTCGGCATCAATTTTCGGCTCATCCGGAATGGTCTGCCCGTGGGTGTTGATCACAATAATCGGCAGATTGGATGACGTAAAGTTTACCTGTGCCAAGGCAACAGGCAGAGAAATTAAACACAGTATCGTGGTTAGTACCTTGATCTTCATGCTCTAAATGTACCACTCCCCGGATTCTCGCAACATGATTATCGTCAGACCGCACCGAAATGGCTATGGTCGGTATCCGGCAATTTTGATAAATTGGAATTGCTTATTCCCATATCCATCCTATGAAAAATTACCTTGTTCTGGTGCTGGCCGCTTTTTGCTTCTCAGTCACCGCCCAGCCGCTTACCTCCAAAGCCATCGATGAACTGGCTGTTCGTTCGATGAAGGCATTTAACGTGCCGGGCATTGCCGTGGCCGTCATTAAAGACGGTAAAGTCATTCATGCCAAAGGGTATGGCGTCCGGAGCCTGAACACCCAGCAGCCCGTGGACGAGAATACGCTCTTTGGCATCGCCTCCAACAGCAAGGCATTCTGCGCTGCCACGCTGGGTATCCTGGTGGACGAAGGAAAAATAAAGTGGGATGATAAAGTCAGGGACTACATTCCTGAATTCAAACTGTACAACCCCTACGTCACCGAAGAGTTTACCATCCGCGATCTGCTCACCCACCGCAGCGGGATGGGCCTGGGGGCAGGTGACCTCATGTTCTTCCCGGACTCCAGCGACTTTACCCTCAAGGATATTATCTATAACCTCCGCCACCTGAAGCCGGTATCTGGTTTTCGGTCGAAATATGATTATGATAACAACCTGTACATCATTGCCGGTGAGGTGGTGGCCCGCGTCAGTGGCATGAGCTGGGATGATTTTGTTGAACAGAGAATTATTCAACCCCTCGGTATGACCCACACCGCTGCTTCGTATGAACGACTTAAGGACAAGTCCAACGTCATCGACGGTCATGCGCCCGTCAACGGCAAGGTGCAGGTGGTGAGGCGAAATACACTCAAGGTGGGTCACGCTGCCGGCGGACTTAACTCCAGCATCGCCGACCTGAGCAAATGGGTACTGCTTCAATTGAATCACGGCAAGTATGGTGAAGGGAATAAGAAAGTGCTTTTTTCTGATAATGTGCATGAAGAGATGTGGACACCTCAGACCATTATACCTGTGCGAAACCCCGGTGCATACAACACCCACTTCTCCGCCTATGGCCTGGGCTTCGGTGTAAGTGATGTGAAAGGATATAAGCAGCTTAGCCATACCGGAGGATTGGAAGGCATGGTGACCCAGATTACCATGATCCCGGAGTTGAACCTGGGCATCATTGTATTGACCAACCAGCAGGAGGGAGGCGCGTTTGTTTCGATTACCAACCAGATCAAAGACGGTTACTTTGGGATCACCGGCACGGACCGGGTGAAGGAGTATTCCGGCAATCGCAATGCGCAGGTAGCCAAAGTAAATCATATGGTGGACAGCATCTGGCAGATTGCTGATACCAATCGGAAATCCGGGAAGGCCATGGATCCTGCATCGGTAATGGGAACCTATGTCGATCCCTGGTTTGGCGAAGTGACTATTTCGATGAAGGATGGGAAGCTATGGTTTGCGTCGAAACGGTCACCGCGCATTGCCGGTGAGTTGATGTACTTTGGTGGCAACACCCTCCTGGCCCGGTGGAAGGACCGCAGCCTGGATGCGGATTGTTATGTGGATTTTGTGCTGAATGAATCAGGCAGGGCGAAGGCCTTCACGATGCATGCCATATCGCCGCTGACAGATTTCAGTTTTGATTTTCATGATTTGAATTTCGAAATCAAAAGATAATTTTTTTGCCGCGGAGACGCTGAGGCGCGGAGAATGATTTGATGCTTTTCACCGCAAAGCGCGATGGCGTGGGGATTTTTTGCCGCGGAGGCGCAAAGACGCGGAGACGCAAAGAATTATTGAACACAAAATACAAAAAAAGACACGGGCACCTTCGGTAGCATAATATCGTGCATTTAACCCCGGAGGGGTGAAATTTTAATAGACCTGATCATTAATATTAGCAGCGGCAACCCCAACGGGGTGGCACAGTTTTGTCAAGGGCTATCCGTGGAGGATGCAATTTTCACCGCAGAGGCGCAAAGACGCGGAGAGGAATTTGATTCTATTAATCGCGATCTTTTGCATTTGCACCGAAGGTGCCTTCTGCGTTTTTTTTCTTTTTCTTCAGAGAATTCCGCGTTAATCAGCGGTGCATTCAATCTGCGTGATCAGCGGGAAATGCATTTGCACCGAAGGTGCCTCGGCGTCTTAGCGCCTCTGCGCCTCCGCGGCAAAAAAGCTAGTCATCCATGGGTACTGCACTTGCACCGAAGGTGCCTTCTGCGTTTTTTTCTTTTTCTCAAAGAGAATTCCGCGTTAATCAGCGGTGCATTCAATCCGCGCTATCAGCGGGAAATGCATTTGCACCGAAGGTGCCCGGATACATATACGGCTCCTCCTGATACGCCAGTTGCCGCACGTTTTCCAATACATGCCGCATGTACACGCGCCACAAGAGTTTGGTAAACAGCCACTGCACAGGAAACAGTATCCATTGATCCGAGTGCATCGTGTAGGTGTACCTGATCAGGATCTTATTGGTCCCGAATTCCGTGGTCTGCCATTCACCGGTAAATTTGCTAAACCCTAGTATCCACGCCTGGAAGTCACTCACTTCTATCTTCCAGTATTTATTTTCAATTCGTTCGATGACCTTGTCCATGGAAGCATATCCGCCTTTTTGCGTCAGTGATGGTGCAGCGAAGATCTTTTTGCTGCCACCCGGCTGTCCCCAAGTTTCATCTTCCGTGCAGTGAGTGACTTTGGGCATGATACCGTAGCCCGTGTGCACTTTTGATACATCGCAGAGCATAGGTGTTTTAAATGCCCGTTCGAGGGAGCATGAAAAAACGGAAGTAATCCGGACAGTGCTGTTCATGAGCCAGTGAATCGACGATTTGGCGAATATACAGACTCAATAACGTGTGAGATAATCAGTAAGCGTGTCCAATGGTTCTTTCATGATTCAGGCTAGTGTCAGGCCAGCTGGTATAAAGCTTAGGGCCAGCTTACTTAAATGGTGACCGTGGGCTAACCGTGGGGTGACCGTGGTCTGACCGCTCTTTTGGTCTATTTTCTTCGTTTTGATGCTGGAATCGAAGGTGCAGGCTGCAAAAACCGTGCATCTGTTGAAATTATCAGGCTTTTACCTGGTGCTTACCTCCATCAGCTATTTCCTATCGATGAGGAATCTCAACCCAAACAAGATAGGAGAATTTTGAAAAGTGTGAATAAGATTTTGTTTGTTATTTCAAATCATGATAGCTACTACAAAAGGTGTAGAATGCGAAAGCTTAATAACCAGGCTTGGTGTACGCGGATTTTGTGGTTTGTTGTAAATTGATGTGTGGAATAGGGATATTTAGGAGACGGAGTTTCTTAAACACAGACGTTGGTAGCAATAGGGCCCGGACAAATTTGTGTTTTAAAAAAACGGACGACAATTTTCTAACAAAGATTTCCCACGGGGACAAGTGAACGGCTTCGAGACAACTTAGACTTGGCAATTAATAACATTAGAACAAGTGAGAAAGAACTGTCCAACCCTTCGCATTTTTTAAGAAGAGTCGACCTACGATTGCCCACGCGCATTTGGCACATGCCATAGCCGCGCAAACCTATCGCAAAACCAAAGCTATGGCAAGAGCCCAATCCCCACACACAATCGACTACAAAAATGAATACTCATCTATTTTTACGTATTTTGAGAGATTGACATGATAGTCGAGCCTGCCAATAAATGAGAAATAAAATCTTCATAAGCCATGCAACACCTGATGACAACGACTTTACAAAATGGTTGGCATTAAAGCTTATTGGTATTGGTTATGATGTTTGGTGTGACGTTCTTTTCTTGGATAAGGGTGCAGATTTCTGGAGTCGGATAGAAAAAGAAATCAGAGAAAATACCAGCAAATTCTTGATTGTATCCTCGGCAGCATCAAACCAGCGTGAGGGTGTTTTGAAAGAATTGGCGGTTGCTGCTAAAGTGAAAAAGCAAACCAATGACGAAACTTTTATTATCCCATTAGCTATAGACGAGAGACTTTCATATGACGACATCAACATTGACATTGTTCGTTTGAATGCAATTGATTTCAAAAAATCATGGGCAACGGGTTTGCAGGATTTGTTAGAGGCTCTTGAAAAACAAAAAGTTCCTAAAGACAATCCTGATTTCGCAAAAAGCAATTCATTGTATCAGCAAATATTTCTCTACAACAAGGGGATAATTGAAAAGGAGGAAATATATGATTCCAATTGGTTTTCGATTCTTTCATTTCCCATTGAGCTGCGTTTTCACAATTTTGAAAAACTCATTCCTAAGGAATTTGATACCCGTGAATTAACATTTCCTGCTATTCCTCATAAAAATTATCTCTGCACATTTGCTTGGGAGTACGACTTTATGCACCAGTTGCCTAAAACAGAAACCTACGATAGTAGTAAAACCATAAAGATTCTTACAAGTGAAATTTTCTCTGGGAACTACAATACAGAGTTCATCAGCAATTTTGAATGTCAGCGATTAATTGTTCAGTTAATCAATAAGGCATTTGAGTTACGTATGAAAGAAAAGGGAGTTCGTGAATACTCTTTGTCAAATAAGGTGGGCTATTGGTTTGAAAAGAATAAACTTGAAAAAGACAAATTCAACAAAGTTCAGCTAGTCGGAAAACAAAAAGATAAGAATTGGCATTATGGTATATCTGGTGCAGCAAAGCTATATCCCTTTCCTGTCTTAATGATTTTATCACACGTCTTTTTCACACAAGATGGTAAGACCATAATAGACTCCAAAGGAATACAACATTCAGCAAGGAGAAGACAAGGTAAAAATTGGTGGAATGACGACTGGCGAAATAAGTTGTTGGCATTCGTGAAATACCTTTCTGATGACGAAAGCTCATTTTATTTAGAAGTTGGCAGTGAAGAAAAAATTCTCGTTTCAAATGAGCCTGTTCAATTCAAGGGGAGTACCAGCTACAATATACCTGAAAAGAACACATTAGATGAAGAGGTTGAATTAGCAGACATAGATGATCTGGATAACCTTGACGATTTATCTACTGATGAAGCAGCGGCAGAATGAAAGAACTGATTTACATCCCGGAACCAAACATTCTTTTTGGTCATGGGCAGAAATGCACTGATGTCAGAGATGGCCTTGCTTTGTTCGGACCCTTAAATAAGATATTCGGAATTAAAAGTGGAGTGGTAGCGACAAAAGGTGGATTGCAGATCTTTAAGAATTACGTAAACCATATTCAAAAACCGATTTACAATACCAACAATATAACACGACCCATGTTTCCCGGATTTGAAGCGGTCTTTGGATGCAAATGGGAATCGGAAGGAATTGTTTTCAAAGAAGTGACTGATGAAGAAATAGGCAAACTTCTCTACAATGACAGCACCCACAAACGAACCTATGATTTGGTGACTTTATTCATTAATAAAATAATTGCTGCTAATAAAAACGAAGATGAAAAAGTAGATGTTTGGTTTGTGGTTGTTCCTGATGAGATTTATAAATATTGTCGCCCAAACTCTGTTTTGCCCAAAGACCTAGTTCAAACCAAATCGCTTATTACAAAGTCAAAAGCAAAGAGCTTCAGGTATGAGCCAACCTTATTCGAGGACATAAATACTGAGTTGAAAGCGCAAGAGAAAGAAGCGATTACTTATAACTATGACGCTCAATTCCACGACCAGTTAAAAGCAAGATTACTTCAACATACTATCCCTACTCAAATAATGAGGGAAAGCACTTTAGCTTGGCGAGACTTTAAAAACAAGTTTGGTGCACCATTGAGAGACTTTTCAAAGATTGAAGGACATTTAGCTTGGACAATTTCAACTGCAGCTTTTTATAAAGCAGGTGGTAAACCTTGGAAATTGTCAGATATAAGAAGTGGAGTCTGCTATCTCGGCTTGGTGTATAAGGAGATTGAAAAAAGTAAAGACCCAAAGAATGCCTGTTGCGCGGCTCAAATGTTCTTAGACAATGGAGATGGAACTGTTTTTAAGGGAGAAGTTGGTCCTTGGTATAATCCAAAAAAAGGAGAATTTCATTTGAAACCTAAAGAGGCAAAAGCTCTATTGATACAAGCATTAGAATCTTACAAGGAGCAAAATGGAGAATATCCAAAGGAAATATTTATTCATGCCAAGACAAGATTTAACACGGAGGAGTGGACAGCCTTTCAGGAGGTAACACCCAATGAAACCAACCTTGTTGGCGTCACCATTACAAAAACAAAGCCCTTAAAACTATTTAAAACAGAAGGCAGTTACCCCATAATGCGAGGTAATGCCTTTATTGTAAATGAGCGGAGCGCCTTTCTTTGGAGTGTTGGATATGTTCCTAAAACGCAATCGACTTTATCAATGGAAGTTCCCAATCCAATTTTCATTGAAGTCAATAAAGGAGAAGCAGACATCATACAAGTGCTAAAGGATATTTTGGCTCTTACCAAATTGAATTATAATGCGTGCATATTTGCTGACGGTGCTCCGGTTACTTTAAGATTTGCGGATAAGATTGGAGAAATATTGACTGCCAGTACCGACATTAAAGCGCCACCGCTGGCATTTAAGTACTATATATAAACAGCTACTATGCACCTGGATGTAGATTCTTACGATCAAATTCTTGCAGAGTTTTTATCGACATGGACTGTTGACCGGGTGAACAGTATGACGATCGAGGAGTATACTGATACTGGTAACCATGACACTTTTTGCTATCAGGTAGAATGGGGCACTGAAAAACTAGGGAGCATAAGTGGTGTTTCACTTGTAAAATTCGGTGTCTGGAAGAGGAAAAATGATAAGGAGTACAAACGAAAATCAATCCTCCAAGACGAGCAATACTCTTGGCTCGAGAAATATGGGTCCGACTCTCAAACAGCTTTTGAAACAGTCCGTTCATTAATCTCTTCTACAATTGACCATGCAAAGAAGCAGGAGTTCGATCAAATTGAAAACATCGATTTACATAGCATAGCAAAATGGAAGATTGCTTTTCTATATTCAAAAAACAAGCTGCTACCCATCTATAGCAGAGAGTCTCTTATCCTGATAGCACGGGGGATTGGAATCAAAGTACAGTCGCACACAAAAACGTCTCAGTTACACTCCGAAATACTGAAGAGAAAGCCAGATAACGAAAAGGTTGTGAACTTTGCTTTTGGACTTTGGCACAAGTATGTGGCTAACGCTTCAGAAAGATCGTATTACGTAGTTGGCTCAAAATACAGACGTGGAGACGGTACATATCAAGATATGTTTCTCGAGATGCATTCAAAATCAGTGGTTGCTACGGGATATTTATGGAACTATGACCTCAACAATTTGATTGGTGCATCAAAGGAAATCGTCTATAAATTCGTTGAATCACATAAAGATGAGTTTGAAGAGGATTTGAAATCAGTTCAAAAAACAATCTTCCTTTTCTCTGGCTTAAAACCCGGTGACATCGTTGCTATCAAATCAGAAGGAGCGTATAACAGGCTCACTATAATCGCTTACGCTCAGGTTATAAAAAGGAATGATTCGATTTATTTATTGGACGATATTTTAGGGCAGTGTATCAATGTCAATTTCCTCGAATTCGGGTTGCAAATTCAGACGGAATTAAATTATGCTAGGACAATTCACAGGATTGATTCGATTAAGAAACCAGAACACTTTACAGCGATTTTTGGGACATACTCATTAATTGACCTGCCTATCGAAACTCAATCAACGAGTAATGACAACGAAGGAGGAAATGATAAGGACAAGAAAACAGAAAGCTACGAGAGAAAAGGAGTTGAACCCACGACAGTTAATCTCGTTCATAACAAGATTCAAAACGCATTCAAGGAATTCCTTAAGATATTGTATCCGAAGGAGACCATTATAGTGGAATTCAACAAGCGAGTCGATATTCTTAGGTCTAATGATTCTGAATTATACTTTTACGAGGTCAAGCCATACAATTCAGTCCAAGAATGTATCCGAGCAGGAATAGGTCAACTATTGCAGTATCATTTTTTATTTGAGAATAAGAATAAACAAACCTTTCTAAGAATAGTTGGAATGAAGGAACCAACTCAAGACGATGAGAGGTTTATCGAGTATCTAAAAAATAGGTTAGATATTGACTTCGATTATGAACCGTTTAATCCATTTAATTAAGAATATCAATTGGGGACTTAGAATCGCACACACATTGCCAGGCCACACATTCAACCCACATCCAAAGCCAGTCAATAAGTGCTCAGTTTAGAGTAAGTGGAGAAAGTAGTCAATGAAAATGCCCCACCGCACGACTGAATTATAAAGAGTCGTGTAACATTAACGGGGACAAATGACAAGGCCACGAATGAAGTTCGGAGAAGGGCCCTACAGCTACTAACACTGTGCATAATCAATGGCGGGGTTCGGTGTAAATTTGAAGCTTTAGTTTTCAAAAAGCGTTCGGTGTCGTGAGACAGTGACGTGCAGGTCGGGCTTGACATTTAACTTCGTTCCATGCTGATAAATTTGACCCATGACAAGAAAAAGAATAAATCATCATGTCGACATCTTCTGTGAAATGTTTTCTGGTTGGAGATTAGTGAACGACATTGAAACTTTGGCGAAATTAGGACAAGGACATCTTGAGTTAGATTTCCTCGAAGGGACAACAAAATTCAACGACAAATTAATTGAGACTGAACTTAAGATGCTGACCGAAATAATGAACTGGTTCGATAAGGATTTGACTGACAACAATGTTGACAAGAAATCAATTCTCAATGCGACACTAAATGTTGACTTTGTACTGACTTCGACTGTGGGTAAATTAAAGTCACGGACGAAAAAGAGAACAAAATTGGAACTCAAAATGATTTCAATCGTTTTGACGGACAAACGAGACTATTCGGTTAAGAAAGAAAGGACGCTTGAGTACCATTACATTGACAAGAGAGGATTGTAAACTTCAAGTCTCACTCCTCAAACGTCACATTCACGGGACTGTCGTATCCGAGTCCCAGAAGCTCCTGAGCATTTCCTTTGTAGATGCCAATCTCGAGCAGGCCCAGCGAATTGAACATGAGAAAGCAATCCCCCTGCTCGGCTTGATGATAATTGGTGTGGATGCGGCGCGCCTTTTCACTGCCGAACTGGATCACGTACCCTTTGCCTTTGCTGAGTAATTCGAAGACCTCGCGCTCAATGTTGGTAATCAGGTTGCCGTAGTTGTCCACTCGGATCACATGCCCGAACATTTGCTTCTTGGTAGCCTTCACCCG
>DNZD01000235.1 GCA_003504855.1 Cytophagales bacterium | reverse complement strand
CATTCGAGCGGATTGAGCACCTGCCTTACTATGATCACCTTTTGGGAGATAAATTTTCAAGGGAACCCCGGCTTTGTGCATTGTCCCTATGTAAAGATGTTCCTGAGGCAGTCACGTTATTGAAAGACAAATTCACAGAGAAAGAGTGGAGTCTATACACCCGCATGATTGATAAGCCGGGCCCGATGAACACATCCAGTATGGGTCGTCTCTTTGATGCCGCAGCATCACTCCTGGGGTTGTGTGATAAGACCAGCTATGAAGGAGAAGCTGCCATGTACCTCGAGGCATTGGCAAGTAAAGGATCTCATGGTGATGTGCCGCTACCAGATCATGAACCGTTCTCGGTTGTTTCCTTATTCAGCGATCTCGTGGATGGTATTTTACAGGGCGTAAGCCATGAGCTGCTCGCATATCGATTGCATGTTCGTTTGGTAGACTGGATTCATGAAGTGGCTAACCGCGAGCAAATAAATAATCTGGCGTTTAGCGGAGGCGTATTTCAAAATGCCGTATTGGTCGACATCATTAAGAGCCGGCTGGGAAACAAGTATACCTTGTATTTCCACCAACAACTCTCACCGAATGACGAGTGCATCAGCTTCGGGCAATTGGCATTTGATACCATTCAGATGGGAATACCCGAAAGACTGATGACCCGAAGAGAACTGGTAACTATTTAAATACAAAATCATGTGCTTAGCCATCCCCGGAAAACTTATCGCCATTACCGGCCAACTCGATGAAACATTCCGCTTTGGCAAGGTTTCATTTGGTGGTATCATGAAAGAAGTCAACCTGTCCATGTTGCCGGATGCCAAAGTAGGTGACTATGTATTAGTCCACGTGGGTGTGGCCATTAGCCTTGTCGATGAGGAGGAGGCACACAAAACCTTTGAATACATTAAGCAGATAGGGGAGTTGAGTGAACTGGATAACGAATAAACCCCGGCACGATGAAATATATTTCAGAATTCCGCGATGGAGGAGCCGTTCAGGACCTGGTAGCAGCGATACGTGCGGTGGTAACCTGCCCCTGGACAATCATGGAAATCTGTGGCGGACAAACCCACAGCCTGGTGAAGAACGGCATTCTTGATATGCTGCCCGAGCAAATAACCATGGTCCATGGCCCAGGTTGCCCGGTTTGTGTTACGCCTCTTGGAATAATTGACGAGGCGATATACCTCGCCAGCGAAAAGCAGGTGATCCTATGCTCTTTTGGGGACATGCTCCGGGTGCCCGGTTCGTCCAAAAGCTTGCTGGAGGTAAAGGCAAATGGTGGGGATGTTCGTATCGTGTATTCCCCACTTGAGGCCGTCAAGTTGGCCAAAGAAAACCCTGATCGGGAAGTAGTATTCTTTGCCGTGGGATTTGAGACCACCGCACCAGCCAATGCCTTGTCCGTAGTTCAGGCAAATAAACTAGGTGTGACCAATTATAGCATTCTGGCGTCCCATGTTCTGGTGCCACCAGCGATGGAGGCCATCCTCAGTGATCCGGAAACACGAATCGATGCTTTTCTGGCTGCGGGCCATGTGTGCACGATCATGGGGATGAATGAATATGATCCCATCGTAGAGAAATATCAGCTGCCCATTGTTGTTACCGGGTTTGAGCCGGTAGACTTACTGCAGGGAATACTTATGGCTGTTCAGCAATTGGAGAAGGGCGAAGCAAAGCTCGAAAACCAATACGCAAGGGTGGTTCAGCGCGAAGGAAACAAACTGGCTCAGGAAACCATTGGCGAGGTGTTTGAAACCTCCAACCGCACCTGGAGAGGGATTGGAGAAATTCCTATGAGCGGCTATGAGGTCAAGGGCAATTATGCATCCTACAATGCCAGACTAAAATTCAAACTCAATCTTCCATCCGTGCCTGAGAACGCCTCTTGTATTTCAGGGGCCATCATGAAAGGCTTGAAGAAGCCCGTTCAGTGCCCTAACTTCGGGACAACGTGCAATCCCGAGCATCCGCTGGGCGCACCCATGGTAAGCAGCGAAGGAGCCTGCGCCGCTTACTATCACTACGCAAACAGCAATCCGGTGCACGCATGACACAACGACTCTCTGTAAAACTTAATTGCCCGTTACCTAAGCTTGACTTTGATGTAATTACCATGGGGCATGGCAGTGGCGGACTGTTGACGCACCGGCTGCTGGAGTCAGGTGTATTTGATTTGTTAAAAAACGAATACCTCGATCAGCAGCATGATGGCGCCATATTTTCCCTGGCCGGGAAAGTCGCCTTCAGTACCGATAGCTATGTAATTTCACCGGTGTTTTTCCCTGGGGGCAACATTGGCGAATTGGCAGTGAATGGCTCTGTCAATGACCTCGCCATGTGTGGTGCCATCCCGAAGTTCCTTTCGCTCGCATTTATTATTGAAGAGGGACTCCGCATGGATGAATTGTGGGAGATATTGCTCTCTATCAAAGTTGCCAGTGAAAAGGCCGGCGTACAGATTGTCACCGGTGACACCAAGGTGGTGGAAAGGGGTAAGGGGGATAAGATTTTTATTAATACATCGGGCATTGGCGTGCTACATCCCCTCGCCAATATTCACCATAGTCGAATTAAATCGGGAGATCATATCATCCTGAGCGGCCCGATGGCAACCCACGGCATAGCCATTATGTCACAACGGAAGGGCCTCGAGTTTGAAACTACTATTGAGAGTGATACCCGGAACCTGAACCACATCGTAAAGAAGATTCTTGATAAAGCAGGCGACCAGGTACGGTTTTTCAGGGATCCTACCCGTGGAGGTGTCGCTACCGTGATGAATGAATTGGCGGGCCAGACCAAAATGGGCATCGATCTGATTCAAAAAAATATTCCGGTGGATGAACAGGTCGAAGGCGCTTGTGAAATGCTTGGACTAGATCCGCTCTATGTAGCGAATGAAGGACTATTCATTGCTATTGTTGATCCGGCTGTTTCCAGCCAGGTCATATCGCTGATCCAACAGGAAGAATACGGTAAAGAAGCCGCCATGATCGGAACAGTGACAACTGATCATCCGGGTCAGGTGGTGTTATCGAGCAAAGTGGGAGGAAAGCGGGTTGTTAATTACCTCACAGGAGAACAGTTACCCCGTATCTGTTAGCGTTCAGTACGTATCTAACTTCAAAATGAGGTTGAACTTCACGTGGAGGTCCGGCTGAACCTTTACCAGCCCCATCATGTGCTTGGGAGGCTCCAGATTGAAATCCGCAAAGGTGAATTCCCTTCCACCGCTCAGGTGAATAAGACCAGATGGCTTGGACTCAATCGTACAAATCATCTCAAACAACTTTGTTGTACCACCCAGGGAGATATTGATAATGCCCTTGAATTTTTCTTCTCCGTATGCGTAACTCGGCGTTCGCTCGAAAGAGATGAAGTCAATGATAATGGCGGGATGCGCTTTTGAGTTAATGGTTTTTCTGAAGTCCGCGGTCATCGGTGCAATTCCGCAATCAAAACTTGACGCATCCAGGGATACAGAACCTTTGACGAATACAGGTCGCGTACCCTTACCCCCTTCATGAAGCACAAGCGTATCCCGGCCAACGTAATGCGGAATAGCACATGTGAACTTGTTTACATTGGTCTTGCCTTCTATGGTGAGTCGGCTGTCGGGCTGCACAATCAGCCGATGTACCAGCACACTGTCGTCCGTTCGGAATTCAGCGAATAGGATTAAGCACAGGATACTGAGCAGGATACGCATACGCGGGCAAGATAAGGATAAGGCACAAAAAAACCGGCCCAGCTCATCAGAGCCGGGCCGGAATCATTTGTAATCTAACCTAGAAACCAATTATACCTTGAACTACAAGTCCATTGAACTTACCACCGCTGAGGATGTTATCCGTCGGGTAGTCATTGTACTTCTGATTCACATATTCAGCTTTGAAGAGTACGTTGCGGGTGATGAACCAGCCAGCACCGAAGGAAGTACGTTCAACTGATACATCCTGACGAGTACCTTGGTTGATGTTGGTAGCTGAAGTGCTTGTTCCAAATACTGCTGTGCCGGATACTTTGTTGTATTTGGCACCGATGTAGTAGCGCTCATTTTTGCCGAAGCGATAAACCACATCAGCTTCGATTTGTTGCCAGCTGCGGTTAGGAAGTGCTGAGAACGTAGGCTTGGTCGGGTCACTGTATTTTATTTCACCGTTTTCTACCTGAGAGTTTCCAGAAGAGGTTTCATAAGTACCGAACAATTCGATGCCTTTGAACTTCACGAAGGGGTTCACCATGATGGAAGTAACATTGTCTTTAAAGCCAGGGTTGATACGGCCAGAGAATGCGTTGCCAGTCAAGGTTGCGTTCCAGGGCTCCATTACGTACTGGTAGTTTGAACCGGTACGGTCGCCACCATACAAGGTGTTGCTGATAGAAGACTTGGTGGTATAGAATGATCCAGTCAAACGGGCGCGGATGTCACCAAATTTCTTATCGAAACCGAATTTACCGTAGATAGAGGGCTTGCGATCATCGGGCTTAGAAACACTTCCCTGGATCTCACCGTCGGTCATGGCCAACATGGCAATGATGCCATTTTTCTGCCAGTACAATTCTGCACCAATTTCAGTCGTGAAGGCATCCATCAGGTTGTTTTCAATGAAGGGGTTCCACATGGTGTTACCACCATCGCTGCGGCGGAAGTGAGCATCACCGTAGTTGATTTCCATGTGACCTACTTTCAAGGTGAGGTTTTTCCACAGTTTGTTCAGGAACTCGCTGCCCATGAATCCAACTTTGTCGATTTGGAAGTATCCGCCTTTTACCCAGAATTCGTTGTGGTGGTGAGCAGACATATAAGATACTAAGCTAACACGAACACCATCGGCCAGTTGGATATCCATGTTAAAGTTAGCTTGTGCAAGGGGGAAACCGCCAGCTTGTTGGTAAACGGCGTTGCTGTTGGAATACAACTGACCTGTGGGGCTGATATAGCCACCGTACACGTTAGGATCCTGAGTCAGGTTGGTAACAGGAGCACCGGTACCTGCGAGGTTAGTGTAGAACGTGTTTGAACCGGGAGCAGACTCATACAAGTTACCTGCGCCGGTAAGAATAGCACGTGCATTATTGCTGTGTGTGATGTTCTGCCAGCCTTGGGTAAAGTTAGCTCCCAGGCGAAGCTTCAGTCCATCAAATACTACGGTGTCATTTTTTGGTGTTTCATACACGTTAACACCGCGTTGATCATAGGGGCGGAAATATTGGATAGCCGGTTGTTGCGCAAACGCTCCCAGCGTCGTGAGCAACAACAAGAGGGTTAACCAATAGCTTGATTGATTTATTCTTGTTTTCATATAAAACTGGTTAAAAGGTTAAAATATAAGTTGTCTTTATGCTTTGACCAGACTGAGGTCGACATTGAAAGTCACGGTGATTTCGTCTCCTGTCTTTACCGTGCCAAACATGAATGTCGGAGGCTCTACCTGGTATTCGCTCATTTTAAAAGTCTTGCTGCCGGTGCAATGAAGGATACCACCATCTTTAGTGGTAACGGTTGCCGTAAGTGTCACGGGTTTGGTTGTGCCGGCGATGGTCAGGTTGCCGCTGCACTCAATGGAGCCCTTGGTAACCTTGGCCGAAGTCAGTACAAATGTGATGTTCTTGAACTTGTCTGTCTTTAGAGAGCTGTATGCATTTTTGTCCATGGCAGAGTGCTGGCTCTTCAGAGACTGTGCAGGAACCGTGAGGGTCAGTGTTTTTACCTGAGCGGGTAAACCATCACTGCCCATCTCAAAGGCAACCTGAAGAACAGGCTCTTTGGAGGTCATGGTCCAGTCGTGGAGGGTGGATTTACCGGCTACGTTAAGATAGCTGTCACCGGTTTGTTTGTAGGTCTGGGCGTTTGCTGCGAAAGCAAGCACCAAAACCAGTAAGAAGGTGTTTCTAACGTTTGAAATCATGTTCGTCTTCATATGGCTTCTGGTTGATGGTTCAAAGTTGGGCCCACAGACTACGTTGTGGAATGATAATCTACAGGGAAACAACTGATTGTAGTCA
>DNZD01000338.1 GCA_003504855.1 Cytophagales bacterium | reverse complement strand
CCCCAGCCATATTATTCATTTCGACGAAGAGTTCTCACCTCAGGCACCATTCAGTTTTGTTGTTGAGAATCCATCGCTCATCGCTTTTCCCAACGAAGATTTTGTGCTGCGGGTAAGGCTGGAGGGGGGGGCCATACCAGAAGCGATCTACTTGAAATCCGGCGCTCAGCGGCTTAAAATGGAAACGCTTAAGCCCGGATTCTTCACGTATACTTTTGAGAAAATTCAGCAGGATTATCTTTTTCAAATGGAGGCAGCAGGGTTTTTTTCATCGCCTATGACCATTCGTCTGGTGGATCGGCCCGAATTACTATCCCTCAAAATGAAGCTCTCTTTTCCGGGTTACATCCACCGGCCAGCAGAAACAATTAACAACGCCGGGCACCTCGAAATTCCGGAAGGCACCATAGTTGGCTGGACGTTGCAAGCCGCACACACCCAATCTGCGGTGATCAAATTCACTTCAAGCGACACACCCGGAGGCATGCAATCGTCTGATAATCAAGTGTTTAATTTCTCAAAAGGATTCTTTAATCCAGACGAATACTCGATCCTTCTGGAGAATGAGAACAGCAAGAACAAAGACCGCATCACCTATCGCATTGACGTTATCAAGGATCAGTTTCCCGCGTTGATTGTGGAACACATGAAAGACTCTGTACTGTTTCGGTCTATTATCCTCGGCGGAACACTATCTGATGATTATGGCCTTTCACGACTGGAGTTACATTATGTGCTTACCGGTAAGGATCGGCCTGAAGAAAGAAAATCAATCAGCCTGCCGGTTAACCCGCATGAGCCACAGCAAAACTTCTTTTATGCCTGGAAACTTGATTCGTTAAAACTCGCCGCCGGCGACAAGCTTCAGTATTATCTGGAGGTATGGGACAACGATGGGGTGCACGGGCACAAGTCCACCAAGTCTGCTTCTTATCAATTCGAGTTGCCGGACGCGGAAGCGTTCAGGGCAGAGATCACGCGATCCCAATCATCCGCCGAGAATGAAATTCAGAAAAGTCTTAATAAGGCGCGTTCGCTTAAAGATGCCATTGATGAGGCCGAGCAAAAACTGAAGGGAAAACAGTCGCTGGACTGGCAAGACAAGAAGATGCTTGAGGACCTTATTGAACAGCGTAAGAATCTGGATCAGGCAGTGAAAGATCTGCAGGAAAAGAACCGCATGCTGGAAGAAAAGAAAGATGCCTTCTCTGAACAGAACGAACGCATCCGGGAGAAATCAGAGCAGATACAGAAGTTGATGAATGAATTGCTGGATCCTGAGACGAAAAAACTTTTTGAGGAGCTCGAGAAGATGTTGAAAGAAAACCAGGACGCATCGCAGATTCAGAAGATGCTGGAGAAGATGGATCGCCAGGAGATCAATATTGAAAAAGAGTTAGAGCGCACCCTGGAACTCTTCAAGCAGTTGCAGTACGATTACAAACTGGACCAGGCATTGTCGGAAATCAAGAAGCAGCGCGAAAAACAGGAAGCCCTGCTGGAAAAAACCGAGGAGGTGGCGGGAGAAAAGAAACCCGATGGCAAGGATGAAAAGGGCGAAAACCAGCAAAAGGGTTCAGAAACAACAGAAAAACGTGAAACATCTCCCGAAGAGCTGGCCAAAGAGCAGGAAGATTTAAAACAGCAGGCGGACGAATTGAAACAAACGCTGGATGAGCTTCAGAAAATGGGAGAGAAGCTGGACAAGCCGGATGATGCTCCTCGCGCAGACGATGCGGAACAGGTAAAACAAATGGAAGAACAAAGCCGCCAATCCCTGCAGGAAGGCAAGCCAAAGAAATCTATTCCACAACAGAAACAGGCTGTGGAAAAAATGAAACAGATGGAAAAATCCCTGGAGGGTATGCAGAATTCCATGGAGATGGAAATTGACATGGCCAATCTTGAGTCATTACGTCAAATCATTCATGGACTCATAAAGCTCTCCTTCGATCAGGAATCATTGATGAAAGATTTTACGACGGTGCAATTGAGTGATCCCCGGTACGTGGTGCTCTCTCAAAACCAGTTGAAGATAAAGGACGACTCTAAGGTGCTGGAAGACAGCTTGTTATCTCTTTCAAAGAAGGACGCATTTCTGAGCTCAGTTGTTACGCGCGAGGTGGGAGAATTGAATGCGCATGTTGACAAGGCGCTGGAAAAAATAAAGGACCGCAAGAAGAATGAGGCAAGTATTGATATGCAGTTCTCCATGACGAGCATGAACAATCTCGCTTTGATGTTGAATGATCACTTTGATCAAATGATGCAGATGATGCAACAAGCGAAGCCAGGCATGGGCAAGAAGAAAGGGAAGAAGAAGAGTGAACAAAGCCTTGGACAATTGCAGCAACAATTGAATCAGCAGATAGAGGAGATGAAAAATGGCAGTGGTAAGAGCGGGCGACGGATGTCTGAGGATCTCGCCAAGATGGCGGCAGAGCAAGAGCGGATAAGAAGAGCTCTTCAGGACATGCAAGAGAAACTTAAGCAGGAGGGCGGCAAGTCGCTTGGTGATGATATTCCTGGCAAGATGGAGCAAACCGAAATGGATCTGGTGAACAAGCAGATCACAGAGCAAACGATACGTCGGCAGAAGGAAATCTTAACGCGCTTACTGGAGTCGGAGAAGTCAATGCGTGAGCAGGACATGGATGAAGAGCGAAAGGGAGAAGCGGCGAAAGACTATCAAAAAGAAATTCCGCGTGCTTTTGAGGAGTATTTACGTTTAAAGGAAAAAGAGGTAGAATTGCTCAAGACCATGCCTCCAAAGCTGTATCCGTACTACAAGAAGGAAGTGAATGAATATTTCAAGCGTCTTGGCAATCATCAGTAGACTATGAAGAATATCCGTATAGAGGTACCCGCTCTAGCAGAGAATATCAGGATGATTGAGAGCTTTATCGACAATGTGAAAGAGGAGTTTCACCTCGATGACGATATCTATGGCAATATCATGATTGCCGTTACTGAGGCGGTGAACAATGCCATTAAACATGGAAGCGGGAATGATTCGAAGAAGAATGTATCCCTTTCGCTTTCCCTGGAAGATTCAACCATTCGATTCAGGGTGGAGGATCAGGGTGGCGGTTTTGATTATGAGCATCTCCCGGACCCTACTGCGCCTGAAAACATTGAAAAGCCGGGTGGTCGGGGTATTTTCCTGATGAAGAACCTCGCCGATGAGGTTTATTTCCGGGACGGCGGGCGCACAGTTGAGCTCAGTTTTTACATGAATGCCTGATGGCGGCCATTCAGTTCTTCACTGAAAAGATTTCCTTTCGTCTTTCCCAGCCTCGCAAAACTTCCGGCTGGCTGCAACGAGTTGCCCTACAGAACGGCTTTACTATCGACTCCCTCACATATGTCTTTTGCTCTGATGCCTTCCTTGGCAAAATGAATGAAGACTTTCTTGGGCACCGCACGCTTACCGATATCATCTCATTCGACTTATCTGAATCGGAGAGCCTGGTGACCGGGGAGATATATATCTCCATCCCGAGGGTAAGAGAGAATGCCCGAAGATTCAACCAATCCTTCGAGCACGAATTGCGGCGGGTTTTGGTCCATGGCCTCCTGCATTTCATGGGACTTAAGGACAAGTCCCCCGCCGAAAAGGCTCAAATGCGAAGTAAAGAGGAAGCTTCTCTATCTTTGTGGAAATAATGTTTCACGTGAAACGAACCAGCCAATTGGGGTTGGCTGTTTCACGTGGAACACTCCAAAAACACGCATGTTTCCAGTATACGATGTCATTGTAGTAGGAGCAGGGCACGCCGGCTGCGAAGCCGCTGCCGCAGCCGCCAATATGGGCTCAAAAGTCCTTCTGGTCACAATGAACATGACCACCATTGGGCAGATGTCTTGTAACCCTGCTATGGGTGGCGTTGCCAAAGGCCAAATAGTACGGGAGATTGATGCATTGGGCGGGTACTCCGGCATTGTTTCCGATCGGTCCATGATTCAATTCCGCATGCTAAACCGATCCAAGGGCCCGGCTATGTGGAGCCCCCGAACACAAAACGACCGGCTTCGCTTCTCAGAGGAGTGGAGGATTATGCTAGAGAAAACTCCGAACGTAGACTTCTGGCAAGAAATGGTAACGGGGATTACTGTGGAAGACGGGCGAGTGAGCGGGGTAACAACTTCCCTCGGGATCACCATCAAGTGCAAAAGTGTAGTCCTTACCAACGGTACTTTCCTTAATGGTAAAATCCATATCGGCGAAAAGAACTTTGGTGGTGGTCGAACGGCTGAAAAGGCGGCTCTTGGGCTAACCGAATCCCTGCAGGCCCTAGGGTTTGAATCAGGCAGGATGAAAACTGGGACACCACCCAGGATAGATGGGAGGTCGCTCGACTATAGCAAGATGGAGGAGCAACCAGGTGACGAAAACCCGGGCAAGTTTTCATTTGACCCAAGCACCAAACCACCAACCAAGCAACTCAGTTGCTGGATCACATATACAAATGATCTGGTTCATCAGGAATTAGAGAAGGGATTCGATAAATCACCAATGTTCCAGGGAAGGATTAAGGGACTGGGTCCAAGATATTGCCCATCCATTGAGGATAAGATAAATCGCTTCGCGGATAAAGATCGTCATCAGATCTTCGTTGAACCCGAAGGATGGAACACTGTTGAGATTTACGTCAATGGTTTCTCGACATCATTACCCGAAGACATTCAATACAAGGCCCTAACCAGAATACCTGGCTTTGAAAATGCCAGGATGTTCCGTCCCGGCTATGCGATTGAATACGATTACTTTCCGCCAACTCAATTAAAGCTAACACTTGAAACGCAACTCGTTGATAATCTGTATTTTGCGGGTCAAATAAATGGAACTACCGGTTATGAAGAAGCCGCCGGTCAGGGCCTAATGGCAGGAATTAACGCCCACCTCAAAATCAACAACAAAGATCCATTCATCCTCAAAAGATCAGAAGCCTACATCGGAGTACTCATAGATGATCTCGTGAACAAGGGTACCCTTGAACCATACCGGATGTTTACATCCAGGGCAGAATACCGGATACTCCTTCGCCAGGATAACGCCGACGAACGACTCACTCGTCGTGGGCATGAAATTGGACTCGCTTCTGACGAAAAACTAAACAACCTGATCAACAAACAAGAAAAACTAAAAGCAGCACTCGAGGCCATTAATACTAAGGTTACACCTGAAGAAACTAACGAGGGGCTTTCCAGAATAAACTCTTCACTGATTCGGGAAAAAACCTCAATGACAATGCTCCTAAAACGACCCGAAATCGGAATCCATGAGCTGAGTCAATTATCTGAAACATCAGCCCAGATAATTAGTCAATTTCCACTCGAAGTAATGGAGCAAGCTGAAATCCTGGTGAAATATCAACCGTACATAGAGAGAGAGAGAAACATGGCAGAGAAGATTGAAAGTCTGGATGAATACAAGATTCTCCCAGACTTCGACTACGACAGAGTTCAGGCGCTCTCCCACGAAGCACGGGAAAAACTAAAAAAACACCGTCCTGCAACTATCGGTCAGATGTCACGGATCAGTGGAGTATCCCCTGCTGATGTTTCTATCCTCACGGTGTATCTTGGCAAGTAATGATCCTGGAAGAAGTCAACTCATGCCCAATATGCCAGGGCAAGCAATTCACAACTTTGCATACATGTAAGGACTACACCAGCAGTGGCGAAACCTTTCAGGTGCTACAATGCAAAAGCTGCTCGTTTGCCCTCACATCACCCAGGCCCATAGAATCAGAATCAGGGAAGTACTATCAATCACGTCAATACATCTCTCATCAAACCACGGCCACCAGTGCATTTGACCGCATCTACCTTGCGGCAAGATCATTCACACTAAACTGGAAATACAACCTGATTCGACCCTACACCCGTGGCAGTCTACTTGACGTCGGGTGCGGAACTGGTGCGTTCCTCCATTACTGCCAAAAGAAGGGCATCCATGTAACCGGTGTAGAACCGTCCGACGCGAGACTCTCCATATCAGGAATCACTACTTATAAAACCCTGAAGGAGGTACCCGCGCAACCTTTTACTGTCATCACCCTGTGGCACGTTTTGGAGCACATTTATCCATTACACGAAACCATTCACCATCTAACCCGCCACCTCGCCGAGAATGGCACCATTTTTATTGCAGTACCGAATAGATTATCTCTCGATGCAAAAACATATGCTAACACCTGGGCAGCGTGGGATGTACCCAGACACATCTGGCACTTTTCTGAAGAAAACATGAAAGACCTGATTCACCGCTGCGGACTACAAGTCAAAGAGATTATTCCCATGAAGCTGGATGCCCTATATGTTTCCCTGTTGAGCGAACGCTATCTCGGCAGAAGCAAAACACCTGCATTCCGGGCAATTCGAGGAATGTACCAAGGATTACGCTCGAACCTTTCCGCACGGAAAAACGGCCAATACTCCAGCCTGATTTACCGCATAACACGATGAGTAAACACGGCTTCTATCTCTTTATTATTATTCTGTTTGCTGGGTGCGCAAGCTTGACGTCACCAAATGGCGGCCCTAAAGACAAAGAACCGCCCATGCTCCTTACCTCATCACCCAAAAACAACCAAACGCACGTCACCGCCACCACCATTACCCTCACATTCGATGAACCTATCAAGCTGAATAATCCCCGAGAAGAAATTCTCATCAGTCCATCACCCGGAAAAGGAGTGGAATACAAAGCCAAAGGAAATACAGTAGTAATCGCTTCCAAAAAACCATGGAAAGATTCAACCACCTATAATATCCAATTCCGAGATGGCATACAGGACCTTACCGAAGGAAATGCTCCGCCCGACCTTAACCTATCGTTCAGCACCGGAGACTATGTGGACTCTATGTACGTCACCGGAAACGTAACGGACATCCTCAAAGCCAGGCGACTCGAGAAAATTATTGTAGGTCTCTATGACAGGCCAGCTTATAACCCTTCCAACACGAATGGTTTCAATATATTTAATGATACCGCAGCTTACATTACAAAGACCAACAAGAAGGGTGCCTTTAGATTTAACAATATCCGGAAGGGCACTTACAGCATTTACGCCTTCGATGACAAAAACAAAAATCTCAAAGTAGAAAGCAACACAGAACGCTATGGGTTCCGCGCATCACCCATACAGTTAACCAGACCCGCCGACAGCATTTCCATAGGTCTCTTCATGGTAGACACACGTAAATTGAAAATCACTTCAATCCGCAACATCGGTCATCTTACTCGCGTACGCTTCAGCAAATTGCTGGATGAATACGAAATTAAACCTGACAGCAATATTACCCACTCCTTCGGGGATCAGAACAATGAAATCAATATCTGGAACCCTGAAGAAACAGGGGACACCATCCGGTTCACCCTCTCTGCGAAAGACAGCGTATCCACTAAAATTGACACCGCCATTTACATCACCAGAAGCAATGTAAAAGCTCCCAGGGATGGGTTAAAATGGGATCTCGGCAAACCAGTGATAGAAGCAGAGACAGGAACCTTCTCAACTACGATATCATTCAATAAACCGATTCAATATATCAACCCAGACAGCCTATATCTAACGATTGACACCATTGCAACTATTCCACTCACCTCCAAAAATTTAGCGCCGCTTCCAAAAAGCAACAACCTTTCCATCACCACTAACCTGGACTTAAAGTACTTCCAGACGAAAAAAGAACCCACTATACGCCTTATAGCCGGCAAACAATTCGTCATATCGATTGACAGCGACACAACCAGGCGTACATCAACTTCCATACCCATTACCTGGACAGAAGACACTGGCATTATACACATACAAACAGAAACCAGGGAAACACACTACATCGTTCAACTGCTGGACAGGCAAGGGAAATTGATTGCCAGCACCACAAATACACCACGTTTTACATTCAGAAATGTAACACCACAGGACTATCAAATACGGATGATCGTGGACATCAACAAAAACGGAAGATGGGACAATGGCGTTATCGCCACCAACACAGAGCCCGAACCTGTCTACTACTACCGAACTCCCAAGAACAGCACCTATTTTACCATGCGGGCTAATTGGGAAAATGGGCCACTAATCCTAAAATTCTAACAACTTGTGGAAAACTTTCCATCATCATGCATAAATCCACGTTAACAGCACCTAAACCACTTATATTCAACTTAAGGCACAAATCATCCTCCTCTTAGGAACAAACCACATCTGTTGAAAAGAAATCTCCACAATCAGCAGCCATGTAGATAAACCACCTAAAACATCCAAAACGAACAAAAACCAGAATACACTTATCTACCGCCAATCCACAAATTGAACACAGGACATCCGATATCAAGTAATCAACAAATCCACAGGGATAACTATTACTATTATTTAATATTAAAATATAATAGTATAATACTAACGTGTGTATTGTGCTTTCTTTCGGAACCACTCTTCGCCCAGGACAGTGAAGTGCGAATAGCCAATGAATATTTCCTGAAAGGTGAAAAGGAAAAGGCACTGGCGATGTATGTAACTCTGGCAAAGAATGTGGATAATATTCCAGCTATTCATAACAACTATTTGTCGTTATTGCTGGACATGGCCAAGTACAAAGACGCAGAAGATTATGTTGAGCGAGTGATCAGAAAAGTTGATGATCGCGTGTCGTATCGCGTGGATCTCGGTGTAGTCTACCTGCGTTCCGGCGATGTGCCGAAGGCGGATAAGTACTTCCGCAGCCTCATCAAAAGTTCGGTTCAGGATGTTTACCGAACCAAGAGCATTTCGGATTTCCTGGCAGCTCATGACCTTCCGGAGTATGCCGTGATCGCACTGCAGGAGCTGCGCCGGGCGATGAACAACCAATCTGTTTTTACGCTTGAGATGGCAAACCTTTACCGTATGCAGGGTAAGCGGGATGAAATGGTGCAGGAGTATTTAAACTACATTACCCAAACGCCCTCAAACATCAATTACGTAAAAAATTTGCTTCAGCTTTTTTTGAGCAAGCCCGACGAGTTGGAGACACTCGAGCGAATGCTATACGATAAAGTTCAGGAGTCGCCGGACTCTGAAGTTTTTGCGGATCTTCTGGTGTGGGTGAATCTTCAGCAAAAGAATTTCTACGGCGCATTTATTCAGGCACGTGCTTTCGACAAAAGATTTAGAAAGGAAAATGCGAAGACCCTGGAGATAGCCCAGATAGCATTGAACAATAAGGACTTTGATACAGCGGACAAGAGCTTTGCCTTTGTGATCAAGGAATTTCCGAATACAGACAATTACCTGCCGGCTCGTCTCGGTCTTATCCGCGCGCGGGAGGCTAAAGTGAAAAGAAAATTCCCGGTAAACCGGGATTCGGTACGTTACCTGACACGCGAGTACCAGTCCTTTATTGCCAGGTATACAGACAACAGCAATAGTTTTGAGGCCATCTTGAATGAAGCACTCCTGCATGCTTACTACCTCGACGAGAAAGACTCAGCGGTCACAAAATTGAACGGGCTGGCCGCTCACCCACGTGTGCCGGCCTACCTGCGTGCGCGGGCCAAACTTGAGTTAGGCGATATCTACTTGCTGAAGGAAGAACCCTGGGAAGCAACTTTGCTTTATTCCCAGGTTGAAAAGAATCAGCGCGATGCCCCGTTGGGATACGAAGCTAAACTAAGAAATGCCAAGCTATCCTACTACAAAGGAGATTTCCGCCTTGCCCAGGAGCACCTGGATATTCTGAAGCAAGCGACCACCCGCGAAATAGCGAACGATGCCATGGAATTGAGTATGCGCATCAAAGAGAATATTGTCAGCGACAGCAATGGTACAGCGCTTCGGCAATACGCCTCCATTGAATTGTTGTTGCTCCAGAACAAGACGGACCTCGCATTGTCGAGGTTGAAGACTTTTGGAGAAGGAAAGGTAAAGATGAGTAAGCACGATGCCTTTGTACAAAAACTGTGGCCAACGCCTTTGGACAAAAAAGAGGTTGTTGAAAACTTTCTGAAACAGGACCGTAACGCTTTGTTAAACGGAGAGACGCTTCAAGACTCCATTACCGTTACGATCAGCCCGGAAGTATACAAGCCCATTCAGGATGATGTGTACTGGCTCGAGGCTAACCTGAGGATGAAGCGGGGCGAGTTTGATCAATCCCTCGCACTCCTGCAGAAGATACTAACCGATTACCCGGATGATATTCTGGCCGATGATGCCTCGTTCATGCAGGGTGATCTTTATGAAAACTACCTCAAAGACAAAGCCAGGGCCATGGACGTATACCGGAATTTTCTGGATAAGTACCCCGGAAGCGTTTATGCGGCGGAGGCACGAAAGCGCTTCAGGACTTTGCGAGGAGACTTCTCTGCAACTCCGCCCAACAACTAACATGTAGCTACCTTATCCTTTCTTGGAAAGGGCTTGCCTATTTAGTAAGTTCGATTGCTCAACTGAGAGCCCTTATGTACTCCATGAAATACTTCAGGAGTCTTCATGTTCTTCTTCGTGCCCCCAAAAAGACACTGGCTCTTGTATTGTTTCTGATTGCTTGTAAAGAGGACACCTCACTCACTTCGGTTTGCACAGACCCCATCGGTACCCAGGATGTAACGATGAAGAACGGTACCTTGTTTTGTTTCAAAGAGGGACAAAACGGTTGCTTTTACTCGACACTTAACACAACCAGCCTGACCTTTTCAGTTTACCCGATTAGCGGAAAACTACCAGCATCGATCATCGATATGTGACCTGTTAAATGTCTGGGACAAGTAAACAAAAAACCAGCCATCGGCTATTCTTCGTCTGTTGCGGTGGTTGCGGGTCATGGTTATGTGGCACTTTTGCCAGACAATACCTACGGCCGTTGTTATGTGGCGTCCATATCCAGTTCCGGAGGCGCACCGATGCTCTATGTAAGTTGGCAATATGCGTTTTAGTATGTGCAATAAGCTGCTGATTTTCCTGCTGATCATCATGAGCCTCACGGCCAGCGGCCAGTCACGGATTTTCATTTCTGCTGGTGCGGCAACCTCGTTGGGCGGAAGCACGGATACGTTCTTCGCAGGTAATCGGACGGCATCCACCCTGGATGCGGAGTATGAAAAGAAGATAATTGGAACGATTAGCATAGTTACAGGCGTATCCTGGTACGGGGTGGGGTATCAGTACGATGGGACAGGTTTTGCAAGTAACACCAGCTCGTTCAAGGCTAACTATGTTGCTGTGCCACTCATGGCGCGCTGGAACATGGGTAACAAAAATTTGTTGTACCTGGATTTTGGGATGATTAGCTCCTGGATGGCCCAGGCACACCTCACAGAGAACTACACCCGTTTTGGGTTTCCACAGAAAGCGGAGGGTGACATAGCAGCCTACTCTAACCGGCTCTTGATGGGGGCGAAATTTCAGGAGACGATTCTGCTCAACCGATTTACCATCACACTTTACTACATAGTCACCTTTAAGGGACAAAACACAGTCAAGAACCTTCCGGAGCACTGGCCGCTGAATCAACAGCAATCGCCGTACCTCCAATCGAATGGATATTCAGATTATTCCATGCTGGGATTTCGCGTAGGCTTTCGAATAAAATGAGAAAGGCGGTATGTCATATTGCCCTGTTGCTCTTAATG
>DNZD01000061.1 GCA_003504855.1 Cytophagales bacterium | reverse complement strand
ATTGGGGCTTGCACATCGGGAGGATCCGGCGTGCGAAAGGTGATACTTGTCAATGTTGACTGCATATTGTGATGCTTGTCTTCCGCGACGATGTACATTTCATATTCCGTGGCTCCACGAAGACCTGCCAGGGAATGAATCGTATTTTGTTGTGATGTTGCCATCACGCTTCCTTGCTGGGCTGCGGGCAGAACCATTCCGAGGCCATTTTGTCCCAGACGCACCTGCCCAACTGACGGCGGCACATCACTGGCAGCCAGAATTACATAATACAGGGTTCCATCTTCGTCGAGTGTTGCAGCGAGATCGGCGCTGTTGGGTTGGGTGTTGGATAATACCGGGCCGGCAAGAAATGCTGGTGCCGTTTTGTCGGCCGGGGTAAACGACAACTCCACATCATCGATGGCACTGGTGGGTCTGCTCCCGGTTCCCGCGGAAGCGGTCAGGGTTACAATGCGGATCCAGACATTGGCTGACTGATCATCCAGCACGTCGGCAAAATCTATCACCACATCCTGTGAGCCCCACGCGGCAGGACCCAGCGCCGTGGTGGGTGTAAGTGGCGTACCTGGCACCGTTGAGAAGACAACAGGATTTGAACCGATGCCATAGTCCACCTTCCAACTCACAGTACGGCCAGCTGTTGAGCCATCGAGTGACTGCAGTTTAAATCGCAGTACAAAATTCGCCCACCCGGTTGTATTGGAGAGCTGAAGCACAAAGGCAGCACCGGGATCGCCAAATGTTCCGGTTTGTCGAAGCCCGAGGGCCCTGTTCACCGATGCATTTTGTTCGGTGGTAGTAGCCGTAGACTTGAGTCCCGTGGCTGACGCTATGTTTCTGAAGTTACCCGTAGCACTCGTCCAGGAAGTCGGACCGGCATTGTACGTGGCGCTAATTCCAAGTACCGTATTGGTAGCACCCGTTCGTACTGACCAACCTGTTGGCAGCGCACCTGCATTGAAGTCCTGGACGTAGGGCGACGCCGTGAGGGAGACCTGGGCTATAACAGGAAAGTACCCCAGCATCAATAACAGGCAGCATAATGGCTTCATACTTCACGGTCAGAAATAATTTGCGACCGGGGTAAAAGTAGAAGGCCCTTGAACAACGAAATACCCTGAATTCCGGATGAAATGTTGTCACATAAAAAAGCCATCCGTTGAGTACGGATGGCTTTGGTATTACTTGAAAGGAAAATTACATGTTCTTCACAATCTCTTTTCCAAAATCAGAGCAGCTCAGGAGTGTAGCACCTTCCATCTGACGGTGGAAGTCGTACGTAACGCGCTTACCGGCGATGGCTTTCTCGAGACCTTTGTAGATCAGGTCCGCCACTTCCTGCCAGCCCATGTATTCAAACATCATGGCGCCGGAGAGGATCACGGAGCCCGGGTTCACTTTGTCCTGCCCGGCATACTTGGGTGCAGTGCCATGGGTTGCCTCGAAGATCGCAAAGCCTGTGAGGTAGTTAATGTTACCACCTGGAGCGATGCCGATACCACCCACAATCGCTGCGAGTGCATCGGAGATATAGTCACCATTGAGATTAAGGGTCGCCACGACTGAGTATTCATCAGGGCGGAGTAGGATCTGCTGAAGGAATGCATCGGCGATAGAATCTTTTACGATGATTTCATGACCATCTTTCTTGATCACCTGCCAGGGGCCGCCCTGGTAGTCGGTAGCACCATACTCGCGTTTGGCCAGTTCATAACCCCAATCACGGAAGCCGCCTTCGGTGAACTTCATGATATTGCCTTTGTGCACCAGCGTGACATTGGGCTTCTTGTTCTTGATGGCGAAATCAAATGCAGCGCGTACCAGTCGCTCGGTTCCTTCTTTGGATACCGGCTTGATACCGATGCCTGATGTTTCCGGAAAACGGATCTTTTTGAATGGCTTGGGAAAGTTCTCCTTGAACAAGGCCATGAACTTCTTGTTGTCATCGGAGCCTTGCTGGAATTCAATACCGGCGTAGATGTCTTCCGTGTTTTCACGGAAAATGATCATGTCTGTTTTCTGGGGCTCTTTCACGGGTGAAGGCACACCTTTGAACCAACGCACCGGACGTACGCAGGCATAGAGGTCAAGGTCCTGGCGCAGGGCCACGTTGAGCGAACGGATACCGCCACCCACCGGTGTGGTGAGGGGACCTTTGATACCCACGAGGTATTCTTTGAATGCAGCGAGTGTTTCGTCCGGCATCCAGTTGCCGGTTTTGTTAAATGCCTTTTCTCCTGCGAGCACTTCTTTCCACTGAATCTTGCGCTTGCCTTTGTAGGCTTTCTCTACGGCCGCATCGAAGACCAATTGCGAGGCAGGCCAAATATCAACACCTGTTCCATCACCTTCGATAAAAGGGATAACCGGTGAATCAGGTACGTTTAGTTTTCCGTTGGTAATGGTGATTTTTTGTTCGCTCATGACTCAGGTATTTATAGGTTTAGCAGGAAAATTGCTGGTTTGTATAACGGGGCGAAAATTAGGAAAATAACCTCATAATGAAAGAAATTACGGCCTGATTGATGTCACAAAAACCACCCAATTTGATGAAATCTCTGATTTTGGTTTTTACCCTGCTGAATTCGGTGATGGCCGTGGCACAGGATGCTTGCCTGAATGACGAAGAGTACTTACTGTACAACCTCATTACAGAATACCGGAAGACCAAAAAACTACCGAAGATCCCCTACTCTGCCAAACTCACCCAGGTGGCGCAGGCACACACCCGGGATTTGGAAACAAATTACACCTATCACAAAGACACCGTATGTAATCTCCACAGTTGGTCATCACACGGCAACTGGTCACCCTGTTGCTATTCACCGGATCATAAACAGGCCAATTGTATGTGGGCCAAGCCCCGGGAGATTGCAAACTACGCCGGCGACGGATATGAGATCGCTTACATTGAATATCCACGAGCCTCTGCACAAAGCGCATTGGCTGGCTGGAAGAAAAGCACAGGCCACAATCAGGTGATTACCAATCAGGGCATCTGGACAAAAGAACAGTGGAAAGCCATTGGTATTGGAATATCCGATCACTATGCCGTGGTATGGTTCGGCAAAGAACCTGACAAGTCCACCATCAGGATTTGTGATTAACTACGAATGAAGGTACACTGTTGATTTCTTACCCAGGACCACGGTGACATGTTCATTCAATGTGGTGGATAAGTCATATCCCGTGTAATTCGGCTGAATCGGAAAACGGTGGTTGCTGCGATTAACCAGCACAGCCACTTCAATCTTTTTCAGTTCCATCTTGAGAAACGGCTTCAGGGCATAGATCAACGTGCGACCAGTATTCAAGACATCATCAATAAGAACAATGGATTTTTTACGCAGTTCTTCGGTTGTCGCATCGAGGCTTACCTCACTCTTCTCTGGTGTGTCTTTGTTCAATTTGACATTGACCACGGTTACGGCAAAAGGGGCAATCTCCTTCAATTCCTTTCCCAACCATTCTGCCAGGGCATACCCCTGACCATCAATGCCCGCGAGCACCACCGCCTTTTCGGAGAAATTGCCCTCATAGATCTGATACGCCATGCGTCGAATCTTCTGTCTCACCTGCGGGTCGGTCAATACCTGGTTGCGCTCTTCGCTCATGGCTCGGGAATAGGTACGATCTTGGTGTCCTTAAAGGTGGACAGGATTACCATCGATTGCAGATTGTCCACTACCTCAATGTTGGATACTTGTTCAAGCATTAATTTCTGATACGACGGTATATCAGGCGCTACAATCTTCAGGATGAAATCAGCTTCACCGGTCAGGTGATGACATTCCACAATCTCGGGGATGGCTGAAATAGCGCTGATGAACTTGGTAATATTCTCTTTGTTATGTCCCTTGAGGGAAGCCATGACGAAGGTGCTCACGCCCAGACCGACGCTGGCGGTGTCTACCACCGCGTGATAACTCTTGATAATGCCGGCGGTCTCCAGCTTTTTCACCCGCTCGAGGGTAGGTGCCGGCGACAGGCCAACTTCCTGCGCTAATTGTGCATTGGTAATGTTGGAGTTACGCTGAAGCAACTCCAGAATCTTCCGATCTATCGCATCCAGTTTGAGTTTCATCGAATGCCTGTTTGAATCCTAAAGGTACACAACGGAATTGGAATTACTGGCGCATGAAGCGCATGGTCTTCGAGGCATTGCCGGTCTGCACCTGCACGTAATACAGGCCTGAAGTAAGAAATGCCAGGTCCAGTACACCCTGGTTGAGTCCGACATGCGTGACAGTCTGCCATTCAAACACCCGGGTGCCTTTATCATCAAAGATCCGCACCACCGCGGTTCCTGCCTGCTGCCCGATCCAATCTACCTGCAGTACACCTGCACTCGGGTTCGGATAGGGTTGAAAGAAATAATCGCCCGAGGCCAGATTCACACACTTCCGGTTGTTGTCCGGGACAAGGTCTTTTTCATGTTGAACTTCAGCACAGAGAAATGTGAAATCAAATGAGCCCGGCGCCACCGTGAATGACAACGTACGTGTTGCCGAGGTGCCGGGGCTCAGGCCAATCGGCACGGTCTCATTCACTACCGCCTTGCCGCCCAGGTAAAGCGCCACGGTAGCTGCATCGATCGGGATGTTGCTGTTGTTGAGAATCGTAACCTGACATTTCATATTCCCGGTAATCGGATCTGTCAGCAAAGAAAAATCCGTAAGATTTAAATCGATGGCAGGTACCAACACCACAATGGGTTTGCTCACTACCGATTGACATCCAAAATCATTGGTGGCGGTAAGCTCGGCAGCATACGTGCCAAGGGCTGCAAAGGTGTACACGGGAGATGGGCGCGTACTTGACGCTGGCACTTTATCCAGAAACTTCCAGGCATAAGCTGTAGCCCCCGTGGACGTATTGGTGAATTGTACCGTCAGTGGCGCGGCACCCCGGTCGGGCGATGCAGTAAACGAGGCCACCGGCGAGGGATTGATGATTACATTCCTGGTAAAAGCGTAACTACATCCGGATGCATGTGTTGTGGTAAGTTTAGCTGCGAAGGTGCCACTCAGGGGAAATGTATAGGATACAGGATTCCCCGTAAGGGCATTGGTGTCCACCAGCCAGTTCCATCCGGTGACTGCGTCACTGCCCTGGGTGAGATCTGTGAAGATTGATCCGCTGCCGGCACAGGCGTTGTCAATGGAAAAATTCAATACAGGCAGGTTGGGAACAGAAATACTCCTGGACAGTGTACTGATACAGCCATTGGCAGCGCTCACTGTCAATGAGGTCGTATAATTGCCTGCCGCAGAAAATAAGAAGGAAGGGTTTGTGGTTGTGAATGTAGTATTGGCAATCTGCCACGTCCTCGACACGACACCACCGGAAGAGAGATC
>DNZD01000012.1 GCA_003504855.1 Cytophagales bacterium | reverse complement strand
ACTGCCAAGAAAGCCGTCGTGCACTTTGCTGGAGAATCCAAACATCACCGTATTACTCACTTCGCCGCCCACCTTGCAATGGGGACCGATGGATGTATCGGCACGCATCTTGGCGCCCATGTTAACCACAGAATGTGCGCCAATGGAAAATGGACCCCGTATGATGGCGCCTTCCTGAACCTGCACGTTGGGTCCGATGTAGATGGGACCATCCGATGCATTCAGTATGGCAGCTTGTAGTCGAACACCATGTTCAATAAAGATATTCTCGCCGCCGTACACACGGGTATGTGGATCGTCGATGTTTCTGGACTTGCGTCCTGCGGTGACACGCTCGAAATCGCTGCGGATCTGAGCGCCGTTCTGTTGGAAGATGCGCCATGGTTGGTCGATCAGGGTAACTTCACCGGAAAATGCTTTGGGGATAAACCGGGTGGTGCCCAATGAATACGCATCGTCTGAACGGGCTGCCAACATCGTTTCGCCAGACATTAGACTTTCGCCTTTCTTCAATTGACGAATGGCGAGCACCAGCTCGTCGGTAGGGCATACGGCGCCGTTGATCAGGATATTGTCCGTGGTAGTCTTTATCGGAAACTTATACTGTAGGTAGTCCTGGGTGAGGTAGGAGATGGTATGCTCCAGGTAGTGTTCCCATTTCTCGGCAATGGTAAGGATGCCGACCCGGATGGAGGCAACCGGACGGGTGTATGTGAAGGGGAGCAGGTTTTCCCGGATCACCTTGTCATCAAACAGCACAACATTCATGACGGCTAAATTATGGTTTTGGACACAGCTTTTGCATGGAGCAAAAAGAAAAGGTCCCCAAGCGGAGACCTTTCAAATTCGTCCAATCGCGCCACCCGGCGCTATGACAGCCGTCAGGCTTTCTTGTATTTCTTCTGGAATTTCTCCACGCGGCCAGCCGAGTCGAGGAACATCTTCTTACCGGTGAAGAACGGGTGTGAAGCAGAGCTCACTTCGACCTTAATCACAGGGTATTCTTTGCCGTCCGTCCAGGTAGTTGTTTCCTTGGATTTCAGGGTAGAGCGGGTCAAAAACTTGAAATCGCTGGTAGTATCCCAAAAAACCACTTCTTTATAGTCCGGATGAATGTCCTTTTTCATGTCTTTAATCCACTTTTTGTTAACGGACTGCAAAGATAAATGCCTGAAATGGATTTCCAAGGGGGCTTTCCGGAATGTTAAGGAAACGGGTTTTGGTTGTATTTTTGACGCCTCCCGCCGCACACCCCTTTTCAGGGCCTCCGTGGATGGCTGGACAGCAAAAATAACATGGTAAACCGAGCCCGCCTTTACGCTCTAGCCTTCCTTTTTTTCCTCCCGCTGTGGTCATGGGCCCAAAGTACCAACGCACCCCTCAATGAGGACTACTACCATCGTATCGACCGCTATGAGATCAAAGCAGGCCATACCGTAAACGAACTCTTTACTACGGTCAAACCCTATAAGCGGTCAGCCATCGCTGCGATGATTGACAGCCTTGACAAAAACGACGGCGTATTCAGCAGTGCTTCCGACCGCTTCAACCTGAGCTACCTCCGCAACGACAACTGGGAATGGTCGCAGTCCAACACCAACGACAGCCCAACACCGGTGCTCAGACAATTGTATAAGAAGAAATCAGATTTGTATTATGTCGATGAACCTGAATTCGACCTGCATATCAATCCTGTATTGTATGTGGGTGGTGGCAAGGACTCACAGCTGGGCAGCTCGCTGTTCGTGAACACACGCGGCGTTGAAGTGCGCGGTATGATTGACAAGAAAATTGGTTTCTACACCTATCTGGCGGACAACCAGGCGCGATATCCTGCTTATGTAGCCGATTACTCCAATGTGTATGGCTATTATGCATTACCCCATCAGGGCTTTTGGAAGCCATTCAAGTCGGGCGGCGTAGACTTCTTTGAGGCACGGGCTTACATCGACTTCAATATCTCCAAACATATCTGGATGCAGTTTGGAAACGACCGCACCAACATCGGCAATGGATTTCGTTCCCTGATATTTTCTGATTTCTCACCCGCCGCCTTGTTTATCAGGGCCAACGCCAAAATCAGGAAGTTCAATTACTTCTTTCAACTCAGCCGGATGACGGCCAACGTGATTGGCTCTGCGAACGGCAGTCCGGGCAATTCAAGGTATCCCGATAAGTTCATGGCCTTCCACCAATTAAGTGTGAACCTCGGCAAGAGATTTAATATCGGATTGTTTGAGTCGGTGATCTTCGCTCCACAGGATTCCGTCAACGGCGGTGTGTTTGAACTGAACTACCTGAACCCAGTGATCTTTTACCGCGCCATCGAGCAGCAACACGGCAGCACCGATAATGTGGTGTTGGGCCTGGATTGGAAATGGATAGCTGCCAAACGCCTCTTATTCTATGGTCAGGTGGTGCTCGACGAATTTGTGCTGAAGAATCTCCGCGCCGGTAACGGATGGTGGGCCAACAAGTTTGCCATACAGGGTGGAATCAAATACATCGACGTGGCAGGCATCAGTAATCTCGACCTTCAACTGGAAGGCAACGTGGTGCGCCCTTTCACCTATTCACATGCCAATCAGTTTACCAGTTATACCAACTTCATGCAGCCCATTGCTCATCCGATGGGAGCTAATTTTTATGAGGTGGCGGCCATTGTTCGTTATCAGCCAATTCCCAGGCTACATCTTACGCTGAAGTCCTTTGTGGTGAAAACAGGCCGGGATGCCATGTTGCAAACCCTCAACGGCACACCTTATAGTTCATTGCTGCCGGGTGGTCCCTACTGGACTAACTATGGTGGCGACATCAACAAGAGTTACAACACCCGTATTCAGGACTTCAACAATAAAATCGGGCAGGGAACCGACAATACCATCGTGTACGCGGATTTGCTGGTTTCCTATATGGTGAAGCATAACCTTTTCGTCGATTTCCGACAGACCATACGCAACAGCAAGAGCCCGGATCCCTTGTTTGACTACAATTCGAATATATCTTCCGTAGCTTTGCGCTGGAATTTTGCTACGCGTTCTTTCGACTTCTGACATGCAGACCTTCTTCCGGATCCTTAAGTACTCCAATGGACTCACGTCCAAACTGATTCAGTTCTTTATCTTTTCGGTATTGGGAATCATCTTCAGTGCCATCAGCCTGGCATCGTTGTTTCCCATGTTGAATATCCTGTTTGACAAAGTCAATAACACCATTCCTGAATTTCCGGCCTTTACCCTGAGTCTTAATTTCCCGATCCGGGTTTTTGAGTATTACTTCAAAACAATCATCGTACAAAACGGAAAGTCCGATGCGCTGCTGTTTGTGTGTCTTTTGATTTCGGTTGCCGTGCTGCTCAGTGGATTTTTCCGCTACCTCGAGCGCATTGTGGCATCACGCCTGCGCGTGGATATTGTAAGGAACATGCGTACCCACATCTTCACCAATGTCACACGCCTGCAGATAGGATACTTCAACAACCAGCGCAAGGGCGATTTGATCTCCCGATTCACCAACGACGTGCAGGAAGTGGAGAATGCCGTGATGAATACCCTCAAAGCCGTACTCAAGGAGCCCATTACCATTATCGTTTATTTTGGCGCCCTCTTTTTCATTTCGGTGAAGCTGACCTTGTTTACCTTGTTGGTACTTCCGTTGCTGGGTGGGGTGTTGGCCGATATTATCCGCCGGCTCAAGAAAGAAGCCAAAGAGAGTCAGGAATCGCTCGGGCGTATTGTTAATATTCTTGATGAGACCATCACAGGTATGCGCGTGGTCAAGGCATTCAATGCCCGCAATTATATCCTTGAGAAAATGGATGTGGAGAACAGGTTCTACCGCAAGGTGAATATGGGCATGGCTTATAAGAATGAACTGGCTTCTCCCGTTTCTGAGTTTCTCGGCGTATTGATTGTTGCGTTGATACTGTGGTTCGGCGGAAGCCTGATCCTGAACGGTGACCAGGAGTTGGATGCTGCCAAGTTTATGGTATTCCTGGCCCTCTTCGCCAGCATCATCCAGCCGGCCAAAGCATTCTCCAACGGCATCACGTCCCTGCAAAAGGGTATTGCCAGCGCACGCCGGATATTCACCGTTATTGATACAGAGCCGGCTATTGAGAACAAACCCA
The DNA here is from genome assembly GCA_003504855.1 of Cytophagales bacterium. Classification (GTDB taxonomy): domain Bacteria; phylum Bacteroidota; class Bacteroidia; order Cytophagales; family Cyclobacteriaceae; genus ELB16-189. Next base: position 1,953 of record DNZD01000012.1, on the reverse strand, counting down.
ATGCGGTTGTCCTGAAGAGCTTTGAGCGAGCCATCGAATTCAAGAACGTGAGTTTTGCGTATGATGCAGTGAATGTGTTGGAAAACATCAACCTCACAGTGCCAAAAGGAAAGACCGTGGCCCTCGTCGGACCCTCAGGTGGCGGTAAGTCAACCCTCGCAGACCTCGTACCCAGATTCTATGACCCTACTGCAGGGGCCGTGTATGTAGATGATATTGCGCTGACGGACTATGACATCGATTCGTTGCGCAAACATATGGGGGTGGTGACCCAGGAATCCATCCTGTTCAATGACAGCATATTCAACAACATCGCCTTTGGTATGCCGGGTGTGAGTGAAGCACAGGTGATGCAGGCGGCTAAAATTGCCAATGCCCATGACTTCATTATGCAGACCGAAAATGGCTATCAAACAACCATTGGTGAGCGCGGCATCAACTTCTCCGGTGGACAGCGTCAGCGCATCAGCATTGCCCGGGCTGTGTTGAAGAATCCGCCCATCCTGATCCTGGATGAGGCCACCTCTGCCCTGGACTCGGAATCCGAGAAACTCGTGCAGGAAGCATTATTCAATTTGATGAAGAACCGTACATCTGTAGTAATTGCCCATAGGTTGAGTACCATTCAACATGCCGATGAGATAATTGTAATACAAGAAGGAAAAATCATCGAACGGGGCAACCACGAAACGCTCATGCAAAACAGGGGACTTTATTGGAAACTGAGCACAATCCAGAAGCCGTAAGGTGCGGTTCATCGCTTTTTATGGTGTACCCTCGTCGCGATTCAATGGTTTTGCCTAAGTTTGGGCTAATATCGTGTCGATGCTGAGAAAACGGATCATCCTTTACCTGGCTTTAGCTTCCTATCAGATTCTGTCATTTGTGTTTACCATAATGGTAGATGGCCGGTTGGATCTGCTGGGCCTTTTGAAATACATTCCCTATTTCAAATACCTGGCGGCGATCGGAGTCGTGTTGGTACTCATCGACATTATCTGGTTCTGGCGTGAACACACCGACAGCACGTTTCACCGCGATCGCCTCGAAAATCAAAACACCTACCTGAAAGCCAAGCTTTTTGATCAGCAGGAGGAGAACAACAAGAAAGAAACGGATAAGAAATCATGAGTCATCAGTCGCTGATTCAGCAGGAGCTCACCCAGGCCGCCAGCGTGTTGGCCGCATTCCTCCAGGATGCAACGAACCTTGGAAAAATTGATGCCGCGGCATCCCTGATGGCCAACTCGATCAAGGCAGGCGGGAAGATTATTTCCTGCGGCAACGGCGGCTCTCATTGCGATGCCATGCACTTCGCTGAAGAGTTAACGGGGAAGTACCGTGACGCACGCAAAGCCCTGCCCGCCATTTGTATCTCCGATGCCAGTCACATCTCTTGTGTTGGCAATGACTATGGATACGATTTTATTTTCTCCCGCTATATTGAGGCACTCGGCAACAAAGGCGATGTCCTCCTCGGCATCAGCACCAGCGGCAACTCCAAAAATGTATTGAATGCCATTGCCGCTGCCAAAGAAAAAGGCATGAAGACGGTGGTGCTTACCGGGAACCAGGGCGGCAAAATCGGTCCCCTCGCCGACATCGAAATCCGTGTCCCCCACATGGGCTATGCAGATCGGATCCAGGAAATCCACATAAAGATTATCCACATCCTGATTCTCCTGATCGAGAAGCAGGCCGCCTGATCAGGCCTTCCTGAACTTCCTCAACTCGACGATCGTCGGGTGTTTTTCAATTTCTTCTTTCAGGGCATACTTCAACAGGTTGTTGAAAGTGGGATGATTCGCCGGACGACCAAGCTTCTGGTTCATCATCGGGTTGAGCACGCGCTGTCCGTATTCCAATATCCACCGCTCATAGGCCACCACCTCTCCCGAGGCGATGTATGCATTGATCATGTCATCGATGACGCTGCGCGGAATACCCGTTTTG
>DNZD01000085.1 GCA_003504855.1 Cytophagales bacterium | reverse complement strand
AGGGAAAAACATGGGAGGATGTGGAGGTGCCGCAGTTTGGCGGCAGGCTTTTTAAGCCAGGCACTACGGCATCACTGAAGAAAATCTGGGTGATGCAAGGTGGCGGCCAACATCACCAGGATCGACTATGGCTGGGAACGGAACCAGGCGGTTTGTTTCTAAGTGAGAATAACGGCAATTCGTTTGAACTGGTAGAATCGTTGTGGAGTCATCCGAGCCGCATGGATCCCAATCAATGGTTTGGTGCCGGAAAGGACTTTCCTTTCATCCACTCCATTGAAGTCGATCCGCTCAATGACGACCATGTGTATATCGCTGTAAGTTGTGCCGGTGTCTTTGAGACTTTGGATGGCGGAAAGAATTGGCATCCCTGCAACAAGGGATTGATAGCAGCTTATCTCCCAAAACCACATCCGGAAGTAGGCCATGACCCGCATCGGATGCTGATCTGCAAACAAAATCCATCCGCCATCTGGCAGCAAAACCATTGCGGCATTTTCCGTACCACCGATGCAGGCAAAGAGTGGAAGTTAGTGAGTGGAACACATGGCTTCCCCCACTACGGATTCGCACTGGCCATCAGCCACTCAAATCCGGACGAGGCATGGGTAATTCCGGCACAAAGCGATGAACGAAGAATCCCAGTAGACCTGCGTCTGCAGGTTTGTCATACTACCGATGCCGGCAAGCACTGGACAACACTTAACATGGGGTTGCCGCCGACTCCAAATTTTGATCTGGTCCTTCGGCATGGATTTTCTAAAATGGGAGATTGCATGGCGTTTGGCACTAACAACGGAAACCTCTATACTTCAACTGATCGCGGTGCAAATTGGCAAACCGTGAGTCATCACCTGGCACCGGTACAAACGGTGGTATTCAGCCACATTCAATAGACAATCAACTGAGGATCAATTTCCTGTTGCCACCGGAGCATGCCACCCTGCATATTCCGGACATTAGTAAACCCTGCTTTGCGCAGGTACTTGCATGCCTGTGCTCCCCGTGATCCACTTTTGCAGTGAACAATCACCGGCATTGTACGCAGTAGTTGGTCAACATGGGTCGGTAGTTCAGACAAAGGTATATGTTGTGTTGCCAGATGCCCAGCTTCAAATTCATAGGATTCCCGCACATCGATCCATTGAAAAGGTATCCCCTGATCAATCCATCGTTTAACTTCTGCAGTTGAAATCTCCTCGTTTCCGGATGGCATCAAATGACAAAATGTTTCATAATCGATCAAGGTGGTCTGCGTCGGCGCAGTGCCCATCAATGGATTGTCATCCCGTTTTCTCACCTTAAGGATCCGGGGTACAAAGGCAGCCGCATCAAATATCATCAGGCGGCCAGACAGGCTTTCGCCAACACCGGAAATGACCTTGATTGCCTCATTAGCTTGCATGGAACCTATCACACCTGTCAGTGCACCCATCACGCCGCCTTCACTGCAGGAAGGCACCATCTCCGGAGGTGGCGGGTCCGGAAAAAGATCGCGGTAGTTGGGGCCTCGACTGCCGTCGGATAACAGCTGGTTAAATACTGAAACTTGTCCTTCAAATTGAAACACGGCTCCATATATCAATGGCTTGCCGGTGAGCACACACGCATCATTCACGAGGTACCGGGTGGGCAGGTTATCAGATCCATCAACAACCACATCAAACTGCGCGAACAACTCCAATGCATTGTGAGATGTCAACCGAATCGGAAATTCATGCACATCCACCAGTGGATTCATCAGGCGCAATCGCCTGGCAGCTACAATGGCCTTGGACTCGCCAATTTCAGGGGTAGTAAAAAGCACCTGGCGTTGAAGGTTTGAAGCGTCCACCACATCATGGTCAACAACTCCTAACCGTCCCACCCCTGCAGCCGCGAGATACTGGAGTACCGGTGAGCCCAATCCACCAGCACCAATCACGAGCACAGCAGCCGCCCTTAACTTTTCCTGCCCTGATGTACCAAAATCAGGAAGTAAAAGTTGCCTGCTGTAGCGACGCATGTCGTCAGGATTCAACATTCGGCGGCGTATTTATCCATGTAGAAAGGTACAATGCCCATCGATTAAACAGAAATCCGGGTTGTTAATTAGGGACTGCCTGTCTACATTCCATACGTGTTTTGACAAGTCAAGCCAAAGCACAACAGCCATGATCAAGATAACTGAACAACCGATTGACGTCCAGGAAGTGATTGAAGCAGCATCAAGCCTGGATGGGGGTGCCGTGAATATTTTTATCGGTACCGTACGAAACTCCGCCCGGAACAAAAGAGTCTTGTGGCTGGAGTATGAAGCCTACGAGGGAATGGCCGTGAGTGAAACCAGGAAGATTATCGACGAAGCCGGCCATCGCTGGCAATTACTGGGGTGGGCAGTAAGCCACCGGGTGGGCACACTTAAACCAGGTGAAGTAGCCGTGGCCGTGGCCGTGTCTACCAAACACCGCAAAGAATCTTTCGAGGCTTGTCAGTTTATTATCGACACCCTGAAGGAAAAAGTACCCATCTTCAAAAAGGAAGTATTTGAAGGTGGTGAAGAATGGGTTGGAGCCCGACCAGGGCATTAGTAGCCTAGGCTTGTGCCAAAAGAATGGCATACCCAAGCGTGACCAACGCTGCCGAAACAAAAATGCCCGCCAGCAAGACCAAGACAACATCCCGGTAAAATGGGTTGATGGTCAACTCCGTTATTCTGAATGATTTCATAGCGCCAACTATTTACATTCAAGATAACCACGAGCACCAAAAAAAGTTTAGAAATCGGATGGACCTCCGTCAAGCTGTAATGTTTTTATGGATATACCCGGATTTTGCGAGGCGTGAAATTAAGGAAGGCGTTTAGCGTCGGCCTTCCAACTTGCTCACCGTGTGGACGTTTTGCAAAAACAGAATCAAGAAATCGGCTTGTCCGAAGTAATGTAATATTCCAGGCCACAATTAGCCTTTTCTGGATAATCGGTAGTCCTTCTTGCCACCGGTCTTCTCCAGCAGCCTCACCTCCTCCACCACCATCTCCTGTGAGAGGGCCTTACACATATCATAAATGGTTAATGCCGCCACCGACACTGCGGTTAAGGCCTCCATTTCAACACCCGTTTTTCCCGTAGTCACCACTGCGGATTCAATGTGCACCCGATCCCCAACGGCCCGGATTGTCACCTGACAATCTTCTAACCCAATGGGATGAGTCAACGGAATCAGGTCGGCGGTACGCTTGGCACCCATCACCCCGGCAAGCCTGGCTGTCTGAAACACCGGGCCTTTCCTGGTGATCAGTTCCTCATCGCGAACAGCTGCCATCACCGCCGGGCCCAGATTCATGATCGCCCTCGCTTTGGCTACTCGTCGGGTAGACGCCTTGGCCGAAACATCCACCATCATCGGATTTCCTTTTTCGTCGATATGACTGAGTTTCTTTTTCATAAGCCTTGGCCGGAAATGCAGGTCAGGCATTTCTCTTTATCTTGAATCAAAAATACTGTTTTCATGGTAACGGTTTCGGAAGCAGAAGCACTCATTGGCAAATATCGAATTCGTCCGGAAAAGATTACGGTACCCCTGGACGAGGCCCCCGGCCGTGTTTTGGCCGAAAGTATCAAAACAGACCGCGACATGCCTCCGTTTGACCGGGTGGCCATGGATGGAATCGCCATTGCATTTGATTCGTTTGAGGAGGGCTGGCGGGATTTCCGTGTTGAAGCCCTGCAGCAGGCCGGACAACCCCGCACAACACTCAAAGACCCCCACAATTGTATTGAAGTGATGACCGGGGCCATGCTCCCGATCGGGTGCGACACGGTAATCCGTTACGAAGATGTCTCTATCATCAATAAGATTGCCCGCATGAAGATCGAAAATATTACCAGGGGACAATCCATTCATCATCGGGCGCATGACGCGAAACGGAACGATACCATTCTCAATGCGGGAAGCAGGCTCGCTGTTCCCGAAATCACCCTGCTGGCCTCAGTCGGCAGGCGTGACGCCGTGGTATTCGACTTACCACGGATTGCCATCGTCTCCACCGGCAATGAATTGGTGGATATTCCCGATTCGCCACTCCCCCATCAGATCAGAAGATCAAATTCTTATACGATCAAAGCGGCCATTGCACAACTCGGCGGCACCTCCTCCTTATTTCATATCGCCGATGACCGCAATTTGTTGGAGCGCGATCTCGCCAAGATCATTAACGAGTATCCGGTAGTGATACTCACTGGCGGCGTTTCAAAAGGCAAGTTTGATCTGGTGCCTGCCTCCCTCGAACAAGTAGGCGTGGAGAAGATATTCCATGAAGTGAGTCAAAAGCCTGGCAAACCATT
>DNZD01000243.1 GCA_003504855.1 Cytophagales bacterium | reverse complement strand
GCATAGTGCACATGCAGCAAGTCCAGTTGTTCATTCTTCACTACACTCACCATTTTGCTGGCAAGCGCCAATTCATAGGGAGGGTATTCAAACAAGGGGTAGGAACGAAAATCCACTTCGTGGTAGAAGAGGTTTTCGTTGAGAAAATCAAGACGGCTGGGCTGCGAGTAGGTAATGAAATGCACCTTGTGCCCCTCCTTCGCAAGCGCTTTGCCCAATTCAGTAGCGACCACGCCACTTCCTCCAAACGTGGGGTAGCAAACAATTCCTATTTTAAACTGATCTGAGGGCATTTCGTGGTTGGAATGTAGGACGAAAGTACGCTGATATTATTTTCCGACAGTATTTGACATTGCACCAAACCGGGTACTTTTTTGACAATAGTCGAAAATGGATTGATAAATGGCATGATGTATCCGCGAACGTATATTGGCGTTTAAAAGTTTGCCATTTCGGTCAGGATAGGTGCGATTAGACAAAAAAACGTAAACCAGATCAAACTCCGGATCAATCCACATGCAGGTGCCCGTGAAGCCGGTGTGCCCAAAGGTGAGCGGTGAAGCCTTCAGGGACGTGGGGCTGCTCCAGTCACTTAACAAGGGTTTGTCCCAACCAATACCCCTTCGGCTGTCTTCAAATTGCTTGTTGGCAAATAGTCGAACCGTCTCTGGCTTATAATATTGAATGCCACCATAGCTGCCTTCCTGGAGAAGCATTTGCCCGAGTTTTATCAAATCAGTTCCCGTGCTGAAGAGGCCGGCATGACCAGAAACTCCACCCATCATTGCTGCACGCTCATCGTGAACGGTGCCTACCACCAGGGTCTTTCGGTAAATCTTATCTATTTCTGTAGGTGCAATACGTGACTCGGGGTAGTGATCCAATGGATTAAAGCCGGTTGTCGTAGCGCCCAGGGGCTCGTACACATTCTGTCGGAGAAATTCATCGATGGGTTGATTGAGGAGTCGCTCGGCCAGTTGTTTCATGATCATCAACCCCAGGTCGCTGTATCGGTAGGGGTACGGCGTGCGCGCGGGTTTCTCCTGCATCTTTGACTTGACGACCCAGGACCAAACTGAATCGCGCAAGAGGTTTTTTGCAAATAACCCCGGAGCCACTTGCAAAGGATATTCGGATGTCCGTTCCGTATGGTAGTACTCCGTCATAAAGGCACTGTCTTTTACCGTTTGTGTCCACATCGGGACAAATGGCACGAGACCTGACTGATGCGTCAGCATATCTATCAGGGTGATGTCTTTTTTGTTGGTGTTTTGTAATTCAGGTAAATACACCGACACCTTCTTGTTGAGATCGATCATTCCCTTGTCATACAGGAACATGGTAGCCTGCAAGGTGGCTGAAACTTTGGTCAAGGATGCAAGGTCATAGATCGTTTCATCGGTCACAGGCACCTGGTTATCGTACGACAACCAACCCAGTGTGCGGTCAAATATCACCTTACCATGTCGTGCAACAATTACCTGACATCCGGGTGCGCCTCCAATATCGACTGCTTCCTGCATAATTGACCTTATCTTCTGCAGGGATTCACTATCCATACCGGCTGCTTCAGGTAATGCAAATGAAAGACGATCAACCATGTCCGTTCGTATGCCCGTGGCGGGCAAAAATTCGCCGCAGGCAATGGGCAACTGACCGGGAGACGTACGCGCACCAAAGAGCACCTGTGGCACCAATTCTTCCATGCCATCCTGGTCTGTGTAGGAGGCTACTATCGCCGAGGCTTGCGGGAATTGCCTTACCTGATCCGGGTTGCCAAACACCACCACCACGACGGGTTGCGCCTTGGCCATACGATTGATCCAGGGAACAAGTTGTTCTGAAAGTTGAGCAGCGTAGGCATACAAGGCTACCGTTACAGTGGCATTCGGATTGATGTTGACTTGTGTAGTATCCTGTATGCTAAAAAGATTAAAGCCTTCTACCGCGGTATACTTCTTCATATAACGAAGCATTGCATTGTCCCGGGGTGAGCCAACCGCAATCAACTGCATCGGTTGGTCTTCAAGATTCTTAAAGGGAAGTATATCATCTTCGTTCTTCACCACCGTAATCGCTTCTGCTGAAAAGTCCTGGACCAGTTTTCTCAATTCGGGTGAATTTAACTTTCGCACCAGGTTATCGGTGTCAATTACCGGTTTGCGAATCAGACCTGCATCGTATTTGGCTTCCAGTACTTTCTTAACACTCCGTTCGATCTGAGCAGCAAATTTTTTGTCTCGCTTAATCCGGCGGGTAATTTTTTTAACCGCCGCCGCCGGGTGAATGGGAGCAAGCAACACATCATTGCCAGCCTCCAGGGCAAGCAACTCAGCATCGCCATTCTTGATCTTACCGGAAGTTTTTTGAAAGCCGCGTACATCGGTGATGACCAGCCCCTGATAGTCCAATCCTTTTTTAAGTATTTCTGAAATGAAGAGGGGAGATATAGCTGCCGGCAAGACACCTTTTTCAGAGCGAACGGAAAAATGAAGATTGGAGGTGAGTATCCCCCGCACACCTTGTTGAATGAGGGCCCGGAAGGGAGCAAAACCGGTTGTGTCGATGTTGTTGACATTG
>DNZD01000303.1 GCA_003504855.1 Cytophagales bacterium | reverse complement strand
ACATCCTCCCATGTTTTTCCCTGATCGGCAGACCGGTGAAGTTTTTCACCCCAGTGCCGGTGCGACAAGCTTACCCACCAGGTGCTTGTGCGATGGTCATCAAATACCATGGATACCGGCAGTCCTTCAAAGTGGACACTGGGCGTGCCCCACCCGTGAGAAGCAGGTTGAAATACGACCAGGCCTTTGCTGGTGCCAACAAGCAGATGCGGCTTCATCCTCCGGAAAGCGCTTGAAAGATCACGACTTCATCTTGAGCACCCAGTTCATCCTGCAGTCCACTCCGATCGGTGATAAGTTCGCCCCGCACAAAAATGTTGATGTGTTTCCGTAGTCCGCCGGTTTCTTCAATCAGGTAGGACTGAATTCCAGGATAGCGTTGGTTCACCTGGACCAGTATATCTTTTACGGTGTTACCAGATACCTCCTGATCCACCAGGTCTGGAAAGAATCGTTTTAATGCGGCGGTGAATCGAATCGTGGGCATGTATTCCTTGGCGGGAAGTGGTTAAGGGTTAACTTTGACGAGTATTCCAGGGTTCTAAATTAGCAAGTTTTTTTGCAGGCCGCATGAGAGAAATTTATGACATCGCTGACGAATGGCTAAGTGCAGGGCGCACGTTTGCCATTGCGCGGGTGATAGCTACCTGGGGCTCTTCGCCGAGACCGGCTGGCTCCATGATGTTGGTGGGCAACGACGGTACCCTGGCAGGGTCTGTAAGCGGAGGCTGCGTCGAGGGTGCTGTGGTTAAGACAGCTAAGGAAGTGATGGCTGACGGAAAAGCCCGCCGACTAACTTTTGGGGTGGCGGATGAAACCGCATGGTCCTTTGGACTCACTTGCGGCGGGAGTGTTTCGGTGTGGGTTGAGCGTGCGCCTGTTGGTGATGAAAGAATTTCCCAGTGGAATAAACTCTTGAAAACCATTCGCCAAAATCAATTCTCCGTTTGGATTACAAAATTGGATGAAGCATCCGTCTCATCTATTTGGCTGGGAGACTCAACACCCGATGAATATGATCTTCCATCACCGATACTTTCACGGTTGAGACAGTTAACCCAGTCGACGCGACCTGGTGCGGAGGTTAGCGAAGATGGAAACTGGCTCTTGCAGGTATTTCCCCAGCGGAGTCAATTACTGATCATTGGAGCTTCACACCTGACAGCCGATTTGGTAGAGCTTGCATCAAGGTTTGATTTTGAGACTATTGTAATAGATCCACGGGGGGCTTTTGCTGAACATACCCGGTTTCCAGTGCTACCGGATCAAATCCATCATGCATACCCATCTGAGGTGCTTGATCAATTTGCTTTGGACCGATCCTGTTTTGCGGTGGTGCTGTCACATGATCCCAAGATTGATGATAATGCGTTGCAGATTCTGTTGCGGAAGAGCCTGGCGTATGTGGGTGCCCTTGGGAGCAAGGCAACGCATGAAAAACGCAAATCGAGACTAAAGCAGGCGGGATTCGGTGATGTGGATATTGAAAAAATTGAGTCACCGATTGGTGTGAACATTGGGGCAGTAGGGGCGCGGGAGATTGCGCTGAGTATTTTGGGCTCCTTGATCAGGGCCAGGAACAGTAAGTAGTTTATCATCCACCACTCACGGGCGGGATCACCACAACTTCATCGCCTTCGCGCAATACATAATTATCTTCCTGATAGTCTTCACCCACAGCAAATGACAATGAGCGCAGGCTCGCAAGTTCTGGAAACTGATGGACGAGCATCTGCTTGAGTTGGGCTATGTTTGACCCTGGTTCGAGTTCAAGTACCCGGGTACGGGATTTCATGATTTCCCTGGCAATGCCGAAGGCAACTAGGCTGATTTTCATTATGATGTATGGGCTTTGTAAAAGGCATCAAGTGCTAACCACGGCAAAGCAGCGCAATCAAACCGTTCTGGAAATTTCCTGATTCCGGAGAATGCATGTAGTTCGTCGGCGACAGTAACTTCTTCACCCCGCAAATACCGGATAAAGAGCGTGCCGATGGCGCGGGCTTCGGTTATACTTTTCCCCTCAATCAAACCGAGCATCATAGAAGCGGATGCCTTGGAGATGGCACATCCCATTCCCTGAAACGTGAGTTGATGGAGTGGATTTCCTTCTTTGGAGATATAGATTGTAAACTTATCGCCGCAGACCGGATTATAGGCTTGAATGGATTCGGATGGAAATGTCGGAAGGACAAAACGACGGGGTTGATCGCTGTGTTTTCGGATCAGTTCGTCGTAAAGTGCATGGAGGTTATCATTCATGACCAAAAGCGAATAACCCGGTTGAGTGACTCCAGTAACTTGTCAATATCTTTTTCTGAATTATAGATTGAGAATGAAACCCGAACTGAGCCGGGAATGCCCAGAGAATCGGCGAGTGGTTGAGCGCAGTGATGCCCCGCCCTGACACAAACTTGGTCCTGAGCAAGGCCTGTGGCCAGGTCATGGGGATGTATGCGATTGTGCGTAAACGCAAGCATGGATGAGGAGGGGCTCCCACCAATGATCTGAATTCCATTCAATTCTTTGAGTCTGTCATAACACTGAAGCGTAAGGTGATGAACATAGGCGACAGCGTCTGATGCGTTGAGGGAATGAATAAATTCAAGTGCAGCATTCAGTCCCGCGACAGCGGCTGCATCAGGAGTACCTGCCTCGAGGCTGTACGGGTAGTCTCGCAGCACAGTCTCATCAGCTTGCACATGTCGAATTGCTCCGCCGCCAAATAGGAGGGGTGTGACCTCATGCTGCCGCGCTGCATAAAGTATACCCAGCCCCTGTGGACCAAACATCTTGTGTGCGGAACAAACAAGAAAGTCAGCGTCTTTGAGCATGCGGCTGTCGCAAAAGGCAGCACTTTGAGCAGCATCAACCAGTACAGGTATTTGATGTTGATGAGCCAGTTCAATGACTGACTCAATCGGGTTGATGGTGCCGAGGACGTTGGTGATGTGGGTGACAGCAATTAATCGGGTACGTCCGGTTATGGCATGTTTCAAAGCTGACAGGGAAAAGGCACCTTGGACATCAACCGGTATCACAATCAAGGTGGCTTTGCGGGACAGACAGGCTTGTTGCCACGGTATAAAATTGGCGTGGTGTTCCTGTGCAGTGACTATTACCTCGTCGCCTGGCGACAAACGAGGAAGAAGAAACCCCGAAGCGATGATGTTGATGGACTCAGTTGCACTCTTGGTGAATGCGATTCGATTACCAGCAACACCAAAGTGCGCTGCTACCTGCTGCCGGGTGGATTCAAACTGCCGGGTACCTGCTGTGGCGAGCGGATATAGTCCACGCCCGGTAGAGGTATATTTTGTTTCGTAGAAGTCAGTTATTGCCCGGATGACCTTTTTTGGCTTGTGGGTCGTTGCGGCACTGTCCAGATATACCAGATCAGGATGATGGTCGAAGATTGGGAAATCAGGTATAGTGGCCTTGAACACGGTTTTCGCAACGGGTCGATTGTAAATATAAGCCAGGCCACTCATTGATTTAAGGTTTTTCGGGAAGGTGATTAGGGTTATTTTTGTTGATTAGCCCTTATGACAACTCACCTCTTTGACAATCATGGACGTCCGATCTCGTACGTTCGGCTGGCGGTGACCGATCGTTGTAACCTCCGTTGTTTTTATTGCATGCCGGCGGAGGGCATAGCTTATTTGCCGAAGCAGGAATTACTCACCTATGAGGAGTTGGAGAGGCTGGTGTCCATCCTGGCAGGACTGGGGATTTCAAAAGTACGCCTTACCGGGGGTGAACCTTTCGTTCGGACCGACCTCATGAAATTGATTCGCTCCATTGTGAAGATAAAAGGCATTGAGCAACTACATCTCACGACCAATGGCATTTTGACGGCACAACATATTCCGGAACTCAAATCCCTGGGTATTTCTTCGGTTAATCTCAGCCTGGATACACTCGATCGGCGGCGCTTTCATGAAATCACCCGTCGGGATGAGTTTGAACGCACCTACCTGACCATGGGCATGTTGTTCGCATCGGGTATTCCGGTGAAGATAAATGCCGTGGTCATGGAGGGTAAGAATATTGAAGACATTATTCCCCTCATTTCGCTTACCCAGGACCAGGATGTGTCAGTTCGGTTTATTGAAGAAATGCCATTTAATGGAGAAGGCAGTCATTATCCGAAGCTGGTGTGGACCCATCACCGCATTCTGGAATATATCCGCAAGGCATTTCCTGATTTACAAAAGATAGATGATGAGCCCTATGCCACATCCCAGAGTTATCGGGTGCCCGGATACAGGGGGACGGTAGGAATCATTGCGGCGTTCAGCCGGACTTTTTGTGGCACCTGCAACCGGATACGCGTGACAGCACAAGGGACCCTCAAGACGTGTTTGTATGATGATGGTGTTCTCAACCTGAAGGCGCTGATGAGAAACGGATCGTCTGATGATCAGATCGCGGAGGCACTTAAAGTGGCTTTTTCACATCGCCCCAAGGATGGTTTCGAAGCAGAGAGCAAACGCAGCCATCAACATGTTTCAGAATCGATGTCAACTATTGGAGGATAACATGAAGAAACTATTGTTCATCTGGTTGCTGGGTTGTGGGTTTATTGTTGAGGCCCAGCATGATGTTAAACCAACTTCCTCGTTTGTTATTTCGGGGGAAGTAAAAGCTCCGCTTACCATTGGGATTGCAGACCTCAGAAATTTTCGGGAGTCGGTAATTGGCGATGTGGTAATCACCAACCATGCCGGTGAAAAGAAGAGTGTTGCCAAAGGTTTGAAGGGCGTATTACTGAGGGATATCCTGGCTAAAGTGGATTTTGTCCATGAGACACCGCGTGAATTGAGTACTTTCTATTTTGTATGCAAGGCCAACGATGGATATACGGTGGTGTATTCCTGGAATGAGCTCTTCAATACAGCGGTGGGTGATGGTGTATTTGTCATTACCGAAAGGGATGGTCAGCCTGCAAGTGCGCTGGATGATTCCGTGATGATGCTTTCTACGGCTGATCAAAAAACGGGCAGGAGGCATGTGAAGGCCCTGGCGTCAATTGAAATCAGACGCATTCGCTAATGTCAGTTGCCTGGCTGGTCATTGCGGCTTTTTTCATCATTGCCCTGGTGTATTCCTCGGTTGGGTTTGGTGGTGGGTCCAGTTACCTCGCTGTATTGGCGTTGCCGGTGGTTGGGCTAGCGTTTCCAGTGATCCGGTCAACCGCATTGTTTTGCAATCTGATCGTAGTGACTGGCGGGTTAATTGTGTTTTACCGTGAGGGAAAGCTGTCCATGCGCGATGCATGGCCCTATTTGTTGGGTAGTGTGCCCATGGCTTACATCGGCGGAAAGTGGCCGATTCAAGAGCAAACGTTCTTCATTCTGTTGGGATTTACCCTGGTCGTAGTTCCCTTTCTGCTTTGGTTTCAACCTGAAGTTAATCAGGCAGATTCCGCCCGTCAGGCATCGCCGGTGGTAAAGGGTTTGATCGGTGGTGCAGTTGGATTGCTCTCCGGACTTGTAGGGATTGGCGGTGGAATATTTCTTTCACCCATTCTTCACTTCCTGCGTTGGTCAGAGGCACGTCGCATATCGGCACTTGCCAGCCTGTTCATTTTTGTGAACTCTATTGGCGGCCTGGCCGGACAATTCCGCAGGGGTATTCCGGATTTTGATCCCGGATTTCTGGTGCCCTTATTGATGGCTGTATTTCTGGGAGGCCAGATCGGCTCACAATTGGGTGTGAAGACGTTTAATCCGATCTATATCAAGCGCATAACCGCAGTATTGATTTTGATTGCAGGCTTGAACATACTAAAAGATCATTTGTGAAAATTGTAAACTACAACGCTATGAATCGTTATCTGACAATTCTGCTGGTCGTGCTTGGATTACCTTCCCAGGCGCAAACCCGGATCAATCCGGTGATCAAGTCGGCAGGCACCGTTTGGGATGTGCCCTTTGCTGTTGAGCGTCCGGACCCTTCCATGGTTTATAATATTGTGATTGAAGCCGAGCGGGAAGGTGATCGGCCGGACACCATCAACTGGGCTTTGAACAATGTGGCGCGCCTGGTAAACCTCCATGCCAGTGCCGGCGTTCCCCGCAGCAATACACATATCGTGGTAGCCATTCACGGAGGTGCTGCTTATTCGGTGATGAACAATGAATCCTACCGGGAAAAATTCAAGAAGGATAACCCTAATCTAAAGGTATTGCAGGAGTTGAAGGAGGCGGGTGTTAGTTTATTCATTTGCAGTCAGTCGTTGATGGCTCGGAAGATTGACCGCAATCGGCTGGTGCCCGAGGTGGTTCCTGCAGTGTCCATGCTGACAGTTCTTACCACCTATCAGTTGAAGGGGTATGCGATGCTTAAGTTTTGATTAGTATGTGCTGGTGTACTTCACCGGCATGGGTGCACGGGATAGCCGTAAGTGTATTCGCACCGCAGGTGCATCTGCGTGATCTGTTTTTTCTGTTCAGGTTTTTTCTGCGTTCATCCGCGTTAGTATTTTTCTCTGCGTTCATCTGCGGGAAATGCCTTTTCGC
>DNZD01000179.1 GCA_003504855.1 Cytophagales bacterium | reverse complement strand
GACCACGGCAAGACCACGCTGGTGGATAAACTGTTGCACGCAGGTCACCTTTTTAAGGCCCACGAAAACCCCGGAGAACTCATTATGGATAGCAACCCCCTCGAAAGAGAGCGGGGAATTACCATTTTGGCCAAGAACGTTGCCGTTCGTTACCATGATTATAAGATCAACATCATCGACACCCCGGGTCACAGTGACTTTGGTGGCGAAGTTGAGCGCGTGTTGAACATGGCTGATGGCTGTTTGCTGCTGGTCGACGCCTTTGAAGGCCCCATGCCACAGACCCGTTTTGTGTTGCAAAAAGCATTGCAGATGGGCCTCAAACCCATCGTAGTTGTAAATAAAGTAGACAAGAAGAACTGTACCCCGGATGAGGTACATGAACAGGTATTCGACCTGATGTATTCACTGGAAGCCACCGAGGAGCAGTTGGATTTCCCGACTTTCTATGGTTCGGCCAAGAACGGTTGGATGAGCACAGATTGGAAACAACCCACCACAGATATCGTCCCCCTGCTGGAAGGTATTGTTAAGTATATCCCTGCACCGAAGACGGAACAAGGAGCTACCCAAATGCTGATCACCAGCCTCGAGTACTCTTCCTATATCGGTCGGGTCGCCATCGGACGCATGCACCGCGGTACGATCAAGACCAATCAACAGGTTGTATTGATGAAGCGCGACGGAGGTCCGATCATCAAGAGCAAGGTGAAGGAACTGTATGTATTCGAAGGATTTGAAAAGCAGAAGGTAGAAGAAGTAAAGGCCGGAGAAATTTGCGCCCTCGTGGGTTTGGAAGGCTTTGAAATTGGTGACACCATTTCTGATCCCCTCAACCAGGAGGCCATGGAGTCCATCGCCATCGATGAGCCGACCATGAGCATGCTGTTTACCATCAACAACTCACCTTTCTACGGAAAAGAAGGAAAGTATGTCACTTCACGCCACATCAAGGATCGATTGAACCTTGAATTGGAGAAGAACCTGGCCCTTCGCACTGCAGATACAGGGTCAGCAGACAGTACCCTGGTATTTGGTCGCGGTGTACTTCACCTTTCGGTGCTCATCGAAACCATGCGCCGTGAAGGCTATGAGTTGCAGATCGGTCAGCCCCAGGTAATTTTCAAAGAGATTGATGGCGTAAAGTGCGAACCGATGGAAGAGTTAACCATCGACTTGCCGGAAACTGATTCAGGTAAAGCCATCGAAACCGTGTCGCTCCGTAAAGGGGAGATGACCAATATGGAACCGAAGGCTGATCGCATGATTCTCAAATTCATGATTCCTTCGCGTGGAATTATCGGCTTGCGCAACTACCTGTTGAATGTAACAGCCGGTGAAGCGGTCGTGACACATCGGTTTAAGGAATACGCACCCTATCGTGGTGAGATCCCCGGTCGAATCAATGGTTCGTTGATCAGTATGGAACAAGGTGAAGCCATTCCTTACAGCTTGCATAACCTGCAGGATCGGGGAAAATTCTTCATCGATCCCAGTGACCCTGTATACGAAGGTCAGGTAATCGGTGAACACAGCCGCGGCGGTGATCTCGTTATCAACGTTACCAAAACCAAAAAGCTGACCAACATGCGTGCCTCTGGTTCGGATGAGAAAATGCGCATTGCCCCGCCCGTGCGATTCTCACTGGAAGAAGCATTGGAATACATTCAAAGCGATGAGTATGTAGAGGTGACGCCCAAGTCCATCCGTATCAGGAAAATCTACCTGAATGAGAATGACAGAAAGCGCGACCGAAACAAGGCTGCTGCCAATAATTGATTATGATTCGGGTTGGCAATAGCCCGTTGTTTAGATCCTGGACAACCAGTGTCATGGCACTAGCCTTGACGCTGGTTGTTTCATTTTCGGTAGCCCAAAAAGCACCGCGCTGGAAAGTCTGGGCAACCAAGGCAGACACCCTCTATCAGCATGAGGAATTTCCCTCGGCGATTAAGGCCCTGAGCAAAGCTATCCGGTTGTCGGGCCTGCAGGAAAAAGAATCATTTGTGCTCATCTACCGCCGCGCCGTTTGTTACTACAGCATTGGTGAATATAACCTCGCGCTCAAGGACCTGGATGTATTCAGCCAAAAAGTACCTGATGGTGTCCAGGCGTCTTTGCTCAGGGCGCTCGTTTACCGAGAGTTAAACAATACGGACAAGCAGCTGGAGTACCTCACGCAGATAATCACTACCCGTGCGCCCCGACCGGAGTTGTTCCGGTGGAGGGGACTGGTGTACCTGCAAAAGGATCGGTTTTCTGAAGCCAGGACTGATCTACTTTCGGCCAAGGGACTGGAAGATGATGCGGAAACAGAAACCTACCTGGGCCTGGTGTATTATAACCTGCACCAAACCGACAGTGCGCTGATGGCCCTCAACCGCGCCATAGAAATGGATGCCACTTATTTGCCACCTTACCTGTATGCAGGCTCGGCATCACTGGAAAGTGGCAACATCGACCTGGGCTTACAGTACCTCAACCTTGCCCTTAAATTAGATCCTTCCAACAAAGAGGCCCTCTATTACAAAGGAGCTGCTTTGGTGGAGCAAGATAAAACTGATGCGGGTTGCCAATGCCTTAACCGGGCTTTCTACCTCGGAATGGATGAGGCTGCGGACTACCTCAAGGAGTATTGTTTTGATTGGGAACGGTGATTTTTTCCTGCAAGCGTTAGTAATTTTGTGATCAAAGATTCGTTATTGCTTCGGTATGCGCATCGCGCTTTGTGTCATTGCAATTTTCCTGTTGGGATGTCAGCCCAAACCTGATTTTGAGGCCCGCGTAAAGGACCTGGTGGTTAGAACTGTTGCCAGCCCTTCAGTTAATTTCTCTTCCTATTCATCCTACTCGCTGGCCATTGATACCATCGGCACTTACCGTGCCTTCACCCGCGACTCCATGATCGTAGATGAGTATGCGTACGCCGTGTCCAGGGCCGTGCAGGCCAACATGGATAAGGCAGGATACAAACAAGTCACAGCTGGTCAACACCCCGACCTTGCCGTCAATATTGTGCTGTCGCGCGGCTACCTGGTAGATCAGACTTTCCCCTCGCCAAACTATTATTTCAAACGTCCGGGCAATTACAACTACCAGTTTTCGGGGTATGGAGGTTACTCGCCGTATCCCTATATCATTCCCAGTTATGACAACCCTGCTTATCTGATAGTTGAGATTATTGATCTCAAAAACAAAGATGCCCAACAGCGCGTGCAATTTATCTGGACCGCGTTTATGGCAGACGTTGATGCCATGTTGGACCCAATTGCCAGGTCTGTGGAAGGAGTTAATCAGGCATTTGTTCAATCCCGTTATATCAAAACACCATGAAACGATTAACCATCCTGATCGTCGCGGTGATGTGGTGTGGTGTTGTTTACGCCCAAACTTCTTTTGACCGATACTTCTTTTTTGGAAGTGATATTATGAAGCCGATGAATAACACTACGTTCATCAATACCTTTTCCGTCAAGGGGTTTCAGGTGGGTTACCGGGAAAGAATCAACGACCATTTTTATGTGGGGGCAGACTTCAACAGTTCGACGTTGAGTCAACACGATCCCAGACAAACATACCATACCAGCACGGGTGACCTCACTGCAGAATTCTTTAAGTATGTAGTCACCTACCATGCGACCCTCGCCGGCGAGTATTACTTTTCCCCGGAAAAGCGATTAAATCCGTTTGCCGGACTGGGCATCGGCGCCAACTACAATTCGTACAGCATGTTTTACAATGTCTTCACCCCGAAGGACAACAGCTGGGGTGTTGTGTTCCGCCCTCAGGCAGGGGTGCTGTATAAACTGGGTCAGGAGCAATCCTGGGGAGTCATTGCGGGTGTACACTATGACTATTCTACGGCTCGTAGTGACTATTTTGGTTATTCAAATTTTACCACCCTGGGTTTTCGGATCGGAGTTGTCGTCACCTGTCTTTTCGATAAGGAATAACCGGCCGGAAAAATGCGTTAATTTGCCCAGGGGCTTTTTAAACCCGCTCCTGACCTCTATTTTTACGCATGGCAGAGCAAATTCTTATCCTTGATTTTGGTTCGCAATACACCCAGCTCATTGCCCGGCGCATCCGCGAACTCAATGTGTACTGCGAGATACACCCCTTCAACAAGATTCCTCAACTTACCCCTGGCATAAAGGGAGTTATCCTGTCCGGAAGCCCCTGCTCGGTGCGTGATGCCGGCTCACCGGATGTGGATTTGGCACTCTTTAAGGGCATTCCACTTCTGGGCATTTGCTATGGAGCCCAGTTAATCGCACAAAAGACCGGCGGCTCGGTGACACCTTCCCAGATCAGGGAATATGGCCGCGCCAGACTCTCGGAAGTTGACCACCACAGCGAGCTGATGAAAGAGATATCTCCGGATTCACAGGTATGGATGTCACATGCTGATACAATTCAATCGCTCGGACCCGGGTATGAAATTATCGCCAGCACCCATTCGGTAAAGGTGGCGGCCTTCAGAAAAAAGAATGAGCCACTATACTGCATTCAGTTCCATCCGGAAGTAACTCACACCGTAGAAGGTAAAAATCTGCTCCGCAATTTTGTGGTGCATATTTGTGGTTGTTCCCAGGATTGGACCGCCGACCAGTTTGTCGAGACCACCATAAATGACCTGAAGAAAAAGCTCGGTCAGGACAAAGTAGTCATGGCTTTGTCTGGTGGCGTTGATTCTTCTGTTGCAGCCATATTAGTGCACCAGGCCATCGGGAAAAACCTGTATTGCATATTTGTCGACAATGGACTGCTGCGCAAGGATGAATTTGAGCAGGTCCTTAGTTCTTACCAGGGTATGGGGCTCAATATTAAAGGTGTTGATGCCAAATCAAAGTTTTACGCTGCCCTGAAAGGACTTACAGATCCGGAAGCAAAGCGCAAGGCAATTGGCCGTACGTTCATTGAAGTATTTGACGAGGAAGCACATCATATTTCTGACGTCAAGTGGCTTGGGCAGGGTACTATCTATCCGGATGTAATAGAATCAGTATCCGTAAAGGGCCCATCTGTTACCATCAAGTCTCATCATAATGTGGGAGGCTTACCGGATAAGATGAAATTGAAGGTAGTGGAGCCATTGAATACGCTCTTCAAGGACGAAGTGAGGTTGGTGGGCAAGTCACTCCATATTGACCCAACTATCCTTGGAAGGCATCCTTTTCCGGGTCCCGGCCTGGGAATTCGCATCCTGGGGGACATTACAGAAGAAAAGGTACGGATCTTGCAGGAGGTTGATCATATATTCATACGGGGCTTGCGGAGTCACGACTTATACGACAAAGTTTGGCAAGCTGGTGCCATGCTGCTGCCGGTGCAATCGGTGGGGGTGATGGGAGATGAACGCACCTACGAACGTGTGGTGGCGTTGCGGGCTGTTGTCAGTGTAGATGGGATGACCGCAGACTGGGCACACCTTCCCTATGAGTTTTTGAGCGAAGTGTCATCTGAGATTATCAATAAAGTAAAGGGTGTGAATCGGGTGGTGTATGATATCAGTTCCAAGCCACCGGCAACCATAGAGTGGGAATAACGTGAATCGATTGAGGACCATGCAAATTCGATCTGTCATTGTTGTCATCTTGTGGGGATGCAGTCTTTTCGCGACGGCGCAGGACCCAAAGCGCCAGTACAAGAGTGCAAAGGAATTCTATGCCTCAGGAAAGTACAACCTGGCCATGGAGATGTTCAAGCCCTTGATGACCTACGACAAGAATAACCCCTACACCGAATACGCTGCCTTCTATTATGCCATGTCCGCTTTGGGTCAGAACTATCAGACCGTTGCACGGGACATGCTCCTCCAGATCCGAAAGTTGTATCCTTCCTGGGATCAGCAGGGCGAAGTGAGTTTCTGGCTGGCCAAGATCTACTTTGACCGAAATGAATACTTCCAGGCAATGAATATGCTGAAAGAAGTACCTCAGGAGGATTTTATCGAAATTGAGCGCATCACCAATATGAAGAGGCACTACCTCGCAAGGATATCCGACCCCGAGGTATTGCGCATGATGTGGGAGGAATATCCACGCGATCCCGATGTAGCTACCGCACTGGCGTGGGCCATCACCCGCCAGCCAACAGCCAATCAGGACCGGGAACTTTTTGAGACCGTCGTGGAGCAGTTTCAGATGCCCAGAAAACCATTTGAGGATGCGGCACTCAACAAGCCCATCTACCGGGACCAATACCATGTTTCGGTGCTATTTCCTTTCCTGGCCGCCACCCTCGAGCCTTCGCCCAACAAAAAACAAAACCAATTGGTCCTTGATCTCTATGAAGGGATGCGGATGGCCAATGACTCCCTGAGCAAGGAAGGTATTAAGATCAATTTGCTGGCATACGACACCGAACGCAATCCCAATGAACTGGAGAGGAGCAAGAACGTGGTGAAAAGTTTGATGGAGACAGAAGAATTAAAGAATACGGATTTATTGGTGGGCCCGCTGTTCCCGGAAGAGATGAAACTCGTACAGCCTTTTTCTGAACAACATGAGATCAACATGATCAATCCGGTTTCGTCCAATTCAGAATTTGTGGGTCAGAACCCCTATGCGATGTTATATCAGCCCAGTGTGGAGACCATGGCAAGCCGGTCAGCTGAATTATTGCAGGCGAAAATCCGGAACAAGAAATGTATGGTGATGTATGGAGATAAGTCGCGGGATTCCATCATGGCTGCAAACTTCGTCAACAGGGCCAAAGACCTTGGTTTGAACGTAGTCTGGGCGGAAAAATTCACCAAAGAAACCGCATCCCGGATCATCAGTATTTTGGCAACCCCCACCGAGTTTGATGAATTCAAGAATCCCACGCAATTCAAAATGGCACTCGATAGTGTGGGTAGTATCTTCGTCGCATCAGATGATCCACTCATCTATACGAAGGTAATTTCCAGCGTGGAGACCCGCGGCGATTCCCTCGTCATCGTCGGTTCGGAGTCCTGGCTAGACAACACTTCCGTAGACCTTACCAAATACGAGCGCCTTCACATCCTGTTGATGGCACCGACTTTTACGCCGTTGCGAAATCCCGCCTATTTGAATTTCCGACGAAGCTATATCCGTTCGCATGGTTCATTTCCATCGCAGTATATGAACTATACCAAACTGGGATACGATTTCATGATGTTTACCGGTCGTGCCCTAAAGAAGTATGGCGTGTACTTTCAGGATGGTCTGCGGCAGGACAAACAGATGCCGGGTTGGCTAAGTAAAGGATACACCTGGTCTGACAGGCGCGATAATGGCGACTTTCCATTTGTCTATTTCAGCAACGGCGAACTTATCTCCCTGAATTAATTCATGAATGCCGACCTTCTTATCGTAGGTATTGGTAAGCTGGTTCAGGTCCGTGACACGACACCCGGTTTCCTGGCGGGACCCCAAATGGCCTCGGTGCCCATGATCGATAACGCCTGGGTGGCCGTAAAGGACGGTCTTATTCTGTCATGGGGTACGGCAGACAACATGCCTGCGATGGAAGCCCGTGAAAAATGGGACGCACAGGGTGGTTGGTTGTTTCCTGGTTTTGTGGATAGCCACACCCATATTGTCTATGCCGCCTCGCGCGAAGAAGAGTTTGAGATGAAGATCAAGGGCGCTACGTACGAGGAAATTGCTGCCCGTGGGGGTGGTATCCTCAACTCTGCCCGTCGACTCCAGCAGATGAGTGAAGATGAATTGTTTCAGCGCACCATGCCTCGGATCCGCGAAGTGATGCATACCGGAACCGCCGCCATCGAAATCAAGAGCGGATATGGACTCACCGTCCGGGATGAGGTCAAGATGCTGAGGGTGGCGAGAAGAATAGGACGTGAAACACCGTTGACGGTACGTACCACCTTCCTGGGTGCGCATGCAGTGCCGAGAGACACGACTAAAGAGAAGTATATCCAAACCATCTTGCAAGAGATGATTCCGGCTGTTGCCGCTGAAGGGCTTGCTGATTATATCGATGTATTTTGTGAGGAGGGCTTCTTCTCTCAAAGGGAAACGGAAATGATTGTCGGAGAAGGTAAGCGACATGGTATGACGCCGCGAATACATGCTAATCAATTGCATCGGTCCGGAGGAGTTCAGGCGGGCGTTGCGTCAGGTGCCATTAGCGTAGACCATTTGGAACAAATGGGAGATGAAGAGATCGAAATTCTTCGCAATATGAAGACCATGCCCACCGCGCTGCCTGGCGCTGCCTTTTTTCTCAACCTGCCATTCCCGCCCGCGCGTAAAATGATTCAGGCCGGTTTGCCACTTGCCATTGCGTCTGACTTTAATCCCGGAAGTGCTCCCAGCGGCAATATGCCCTTGATGTTGTCACTCGCCTGTATCCGCATGAAAATATCGCCGGAAGAGGCCATCAATGCAGCTACCATCAACACAGCGTATGCGCTCAATTTGTTAGATAAGCATGGCAGCATTTCAGCTGGCAAGGTGGCTAGTTTCTACGTAACCAGGCCTTTGCCCTCGTTGGCCTTTTTGCCTTATAGTTTTGGCAGCAACCTGATCCAGCACGTTTTCCTTCGCGGAATCAGGCTCTAGGCTTCAGGCCTGGTGACTTCGACTGAGAAAGTGACTGATGCTTTCAAAGAAGAAACGACCGAGCAATACTTTTCAACTGTCAGGGCAGCTGCTTTCTCCAATTCTTCAGCAGTGATATCAGGAGATACCACGCGATACACACAATGAATGGCCGTATAGTATTTGGGAGCCGACTCCTGTCGGGTGCCGTCTGAATCAATAACAAATGAAACGATTGTCTTGCGTCGTTTCTTGAGTATATCCACGATATCCACAGCGGCGCAACCGGCTACGGCCGATAACACCAATTCCATCGGGGACAGGTGCAGCTTTTCATCAGCCTTGCGCATATCAATGGTAACACTGTTTCCCTTTTCGTTGATGGCCTCGTACATCTTGTCATTGAGCATTCGGGTGGTGATCTTCATAGGGCTATTTCGGCTGTTTGAGCCTCAAAAGTACAACGTAATTTGTGGTCTAAGGCTATACGTCCAGGGTGACTGGCAAATCAAGGAGGCGCAGGAACCGCGTTTTCGGTGTATTTGGGGTGTTTTGGATGGAAAACTTTTAGGGTACTTTCGTGTTATACATCCATGGCTGATCTGATACGCATTCCGATGTTCCCGCTCACCATTTTTCCCTTGCCGGGAGAGATGGTGCCGCTGCACATCTTCGAGCCCAGGTATCGCCAGCTGCTGAAGGACGCAGAAGAACGCGACATATCCTTCGGAATCTACTTCAACCACAAGATGAATGAGGGCAAATTGGGGTCGCTGGTGAAGCTGGAAAGCGTAATCAAGCGATATCCGGGTGGCGAGTCTGATATCATTGTCAAATGCCAGGATTTGTTTCGCATGGAGACACTTTTCCGTACGTACAAGGACAAGCTGTATCCGGGGGGTGATGTAGAATTTTGGCACATAGACCTGCAACAACCTGTGACCCATCGCCTCCAATCGGAATTTGTAGAGTACATGGTCCAGTTAAAGATTAACAAGGTGCCTTCTCCTTGTTCGATTTTTCATGTTGCCAACGAGCTTAACCTTGATTTTGAGGATCGCCTGAAGTTTGTAGCAGCTGAATCAGACAAGCGGGAATCATTTATTTCCGGACGACTGAAGTATCAGATGCACCTGATCGACAGGGCCGAAAAAGCAAAAGACGTATTCCACCTGAATTAGTTTCTTTTCCGCTCCATTTTATTTTTTGAAGTTCGTTTTGTGATGTTCGCTTTCGGAACGTTCATGACCGATTGCGGGAATAACATGTATTTTAAGATTAATTAACAATTCATCTGCAACTTTCATAGCGGGCAGATCGTCTCATAACCAAATCAAACAACAGTTTAGGTTATGAAAAAAATGATCATGGTAATGGCAGGGGTACTGGTGAGTGCGTTTGCCTGGGCAGGTGGCCTGAAGAGCGAGTCTGGGATGGCGGTGGTGAAGAGCAATGCATCTTCTTACAAGCTGATCTACAAAGCCGAATTGGCATCGGATGTGAAAGTGGAAATTATTAATGCCGACAACAAAGTTGTGTTTTCGGAGATCATCAAAAATTCCGATGGCTTTGCGCGGCCCTATAATTTTGGGAGCCTGCCGGAAGGTGACTATACCATCCGGCTGGACAACGGCTCAAACTGGCTGTCTGAAAAAGTCAGCTACCGTCAGGGTGAAGTGCAGAAGTTGGCGCACCTCGTTACGTTGAAAGATGGACGCTATTTGCTTACTGTGCCGGGTACCGGTGAAGACCAATTGAACATCCGCATTTATGGAGAAGATGGTCAGACGTTATATACAGCGAGTGATAAAGTAAATGGAAATTTCGGCAGACTTTTCAATCTACAACAAGTTGATGGTGCTGTGAGTTTTGAAATAAGTGGAAGCAGCGGTGCCTCCAGGGTGTTGCACCTTTAAGAACAGATAAGCGGGGATTGGAATAGCGGGTTAGGGGTCGCGTCGGGTCATTCCGGCGCGACTTTTTTATTTGTTTTGTTTAACGTCGTTGCAATCGTTTACGGTGATTGAGGCTGGCATTGAATGGAATATGGATGCAACATCAGGCCGTCAGATAGCCAATTTTATGACTTATGTCATGTCTGAAAACCCGCAAACGATTTTTTAGATTTTAAATGCGGTTTCCTTACAGCGAATGATCCCGGGCTAACCCGGCCCGTACATTTGCATCAGTAGTTCAAACAAAAAAGAAACAAAACAACTATTCTTATGAAAGCAACATCATTTCTGGCCGCATTAGTACTGGTAAGCTCAGTAGCTTTTGCAAATGGTCCTGGCACTCCCCGTGTAGTGGTGGTGAACCAGAAGAACTCCGGTACCTTCAAAGTGATTTACGATGGCGCCAAGGCAGGTGAAGTCACCATGACCATCACCAACAGCCGCGGTACTGTGGTTTACACCGAAACTACTGAAGTAGTTAACGGTTTTATCCGCCCGGTAAACTTCACTGGTATGGAAGCTGGTGAGTACACCATTGAAATTGCAGATGCTTCCGGCAAGCAAATCCAAAAGATTGCCTACAACAACGAGAGCTCTGTACGCAGTGTACAAGTTTCTAAAATAAAGGAAGAGGGCAAATATTTGCTCGCTGTGGCCAATGACGGCGCTGAGCAAATCAACGTGCGCATCTTCGATGGCAACAACAACCTGATCCACAACCAGGACCTCACCATCGATGGTAACTTTGGTCTGGTGTACAACCTGAAGGCTGTTGCCGGTGTGCCGACCTTTGAAGTTACGGACAAGACAGGTACCATTCGTACCATCAAATACTAATACCTAACCTGAACCTGTAATGAAAAAGCCCCTCCGGTAGTCGGAGGGGCTTTCTTTTTGATTGGAGCGCCGGTTATTTTTTGGCTTTGGCGAAATCTCCCGCCTTGATAATATTGATCCGCGCCGGGGTGAGATACTTCTTCACCGCGGCATTAATCTCTTCAGCTGTCAGCGACATTACCCGCTTCTCAAACGCGTCATCCCATTTCAGGTCGCGCTTCACAAACAGGTAATTATTCAGGGTGTTCGACAATTGACCGTCCTGGGCACGGCCTACGGTGCGGGACTGGGTCCACCCGGATTTGGCAGCGGCGAGTTCTTCGGCCGTAAATCCTTCGGTAATCACCCGGTTAATTTCTTCATTGAAGGCCTTCTCGAGTTTTTCCACATTCTGGGGAGCGTAAATCGCAAAAGCCTGGAAGGTACCTACCGGATCAAACGAACTTGCGTTGAAGTTTGATCCTACCCCATAACTCAAGCCATCCTTTTGACGAATGCGGACAGCGAGGCGGGAGTTGAGGAATCCACCTCCCAGCATAAAGTTGCTCATCACCATAGCCGGGTAATCAGGGTTGTCGTCACGCATTTCAAAGGTGTAGGCGGCAATAAAGAATGCGTTGGCCTTGTCAGGAGTTTCAAATGACTCATTGATCGTAGTCACCGGGAAGGCTTTGCCGACCAACCGGCTATAAGCGCCTGGGCTCTTCCAATTTCCAAACAGTTCTGACACTACCTTGTTAACTTCTGCTTGATCGAAGTCGCCTACGACTGACATGGTAGCATTGCTGGCACCATAGAAATCCTTGTGAAATTTCTTGATGGCATCCAGGGTAATCGAATTTACCTCGGCCACGTCTTCGTCAAATGAAGTGACATAGCGGGGGTCGCTCTTTGGATAAGGATTGATGTGTTGCTGGATTTTGGTAAATGCGATGGCCTGGGGTTCGCTGCGGTTTGATTCAATGCCTGCCAGTTGCTCGCTCTTCAGTTTTTCCAATTCGTCGGCGGGGAAGATGGGATCTTTTACCACCTCAGCAACCAGTTTGATGACTTCCACCAGATTAGGCCGGGTGGTGGTAATGTTGATACTGGCCTGGGTGGCGCTTCCGAAAATCTGTACGTTGGCCTTCAGCCGGTCAAACTCATCTTTGATTTGCTGACGGGTGTGCTTGGACGTGCCTTTGTTGAGCAAGCTTACTGCAAATTCACCGGCCGTGCCTTTGTTTGCCAATGACGCATCATTGCCAAAGCGGAGGGTAAGGCGGGCTTCAACAGATTCACCGCGGGTCTTCTTCGGCAACAACGCAAGTTTCATACCATTGGGCAGGTCGCTGCGTGTGGTACGGGATTCAATATTGGCTGGTGACGGGTCAAAAGCTTCACCTTCCGCCACGGCAGCATTGCCCTTATAGTCTTTTACCAGTTCATCTACATTGGGTGTAGCAGGGATTTCAGCGCGCTCAGGTTTCTCGGTTGGGATAAAAATACCCGTTGTTCTGTTGTCTGCCTTGAGGTACAGTTTGGCTACGCGGGCCACGTCCTCTACGCTCACGGCCTTAACACGGTCGCGGGTAAGGAACAACAGACGCCAATCGCCCATACCGGAATAGGTTGTCAGTTGCAGCGCGACATTTTGGGATGAGTTAAAGGAAAGTTCGATTTGCTTGATGATCTCGTTTTTGGCGCGTTCCACTTCTTCCTTGGTGGGAGGGGTTGCCGCCATGTCATCCATGGTTTTCAACAAGGTAGCCTTGGCATCGTCCAATGATTTGTCTTTCAGCACTTCCGCTACAGCGAATGCGAGGAAGGGCTCTTTGAACTGATAGGTATAGGCAGCAACACTGCTCGCTTTCTTGGTGTCAACCAACGCTTTATACAGTCTGCCTGATGGTGCAGTTCCCAGAATGCGCAACATCACCTGGATGGCGGCATAGTCGCTATGTGACCCTGCCGGGATGTGGTAGGCTGCCATGGCAACCTGTACATCACCAACGCGCTTCAATACCACATTGCGTTCACCATCCTGCACCGGGTCATTGGTGTAGGTGGGTTGAATTTCGCGCGCGGGACGCGGCGTCGTGCCGAAATACTGGTTCACCATTTCAATGGTCTTGGATTCATCCATCTTACCAGCCACCACGAGCACAGCGTTGTCGGGTTGATAGTACTTGCGATAGAAGGCCTGCAGGCGATCGATCGGTACGTTTTCGAGATCGGCCTTGGAGCCAATCGTTGACTTGCCATAGTTGTGCCAAAGGAATGCAGTAGAAGTAACGCGTTCTTCCAAAACGCTGGCCGGGTCATTCTCGCCGGATTCAAATTCGTTGCGCACCACAGTCATTTCACTGTCAAGGTCCTTTTTGGCGATGTAGGAATTGATCATCCGGTCGGCCTCCAGGTCAAGGGCCCACCGCAGGTTCTCTTCCGTTGCATTGAATGTTTCAAAGTAGTTGGTGCGATCAACCCACGTAGTACCATTGGGTTGAGCACCGTGCTCGGTCAATTCCTGCGGAATGTTGGGGTGCTTGGGTGTACCCTTGAACACCAGGTGCTCCAGCAAGTGGGCCATGCCGGTTTCACCGTAGTTTTCATGTTTAGAACCAACGAGATAAGTGATGTTTACGGTGATCGTCTGTTTGGATTGATCAGGGAACATCAGTACACGCAAACCATTTTGCAGACGGTATTCGGTAATGCCTTCAACCGTTGTGACTTTCTGAGGGGCTGCCAGCGCGGGTTTGTTCTCCACCTTGGGACCTTCCGGCTTCTTGGAGTCGCTTTTCTTCTGCTGGCCGTTGGCAGCCAGCGTAAACACAGCGAGGAAGAGGATGACTAACTTTTTAAACATAATGTAAGGGTTATGGTGTGATTGAGTTTATAGAGCGATACAAATACTACCTTAGATGTAGTTAATTGCCTGAGGGCAGTACAACTTACATATTTCTCCGGTATTGCCCGCCTACTTCAAACAGGGCTTTTGTTATTTGACCCAACGAGCAGACTTTGCACACTTCCATCAGTACCGCAAACATATTTTTGTTGCGTACAGCCGCGTCCTGCAGTTCTTTGAGTACGGCCGGTGCATCGGTGGCGTGGAATTGCTGAAGTTCCTTCAGCATTTTTATCTGGTACTCTTTTTCTTCGGTCGTGGCGCGGATTACCTCTTGCGGCAAAACGGTGGGCGACCCTTTTGAACTCAGGAAGGTGTTTACTCCGATAATCGGAAATTCACCCGTATGCTTGAGTGTTTCGTAGTACAAGCTCTCTTCCTGGATCTTGCCCCGCTGATACATGGTCTCCATCGCACCGAGTACGCCACCGCGTTCGGTGAGCCGGTCAAACTCGGCGAGCACGGCTTCTTCGACCAGGTCGGTTAATTCCTCAATGATGAATGAACCTTGTATCGGATTCTCATTCTTGGCCAGTCCAAGCTCTTTATTGATAATGAGCTGAATGGCCATGGCCCGCCGCACGGATTCTTCGGTAGGGGTGGTGATTGCCTCATCATATGCATTGGTATGCAGGGAATTGCAATTATCGTAGATGGCATACAATGCCTGCAGGGTAGTCCGTATGTCGTTGAAATCGATTTCCTGCGCGTGCAATGAACGACCCGATGTCTGAATATGGTACTTCAGCATCTGGCTTCTGGCGTTGCCACCATACTTGTTCTTCATCGCCTTTGCCCAAATGCGGCGCGCCACACGGCCTATCACCGAATACTCGGGATCGATGCCATTGCTAAAGAAGAAGGAGAGGTTAGGCGCGAAATCGTCGATGTGCATTCCCCGGCTCAGGTAATATTCCACGTAAGTGAAACCATTCCCCAGCGTGAAAGCCAATTGCGATATGGGATTCGCACCTGCCTCCGCTATGTGATAA
>DNZD01000166.1 GCA_003504855.1 Cytophagales bacterium | reverse complement strand
ATTTCTACTTCATGACAGCGTCCATGGCTGGCCTCATTCTGGCAAGCTATTACCATCGGGTGGCTGGCATCGTGTTTGGATTGCTTCCCGTAGGACTTGCCTTCCTGGCCTACCTTGACGATCACCATATCGTGCCTCCGCCATCGAATGATCCCAATATGATCCGGATTAATTTCCTGGCCAACTTCACCATGGGCATTCTGTCTACGATGTTCATGCTTCGGTTTCTGTACCGACGCAACATTGAATCCGAGGCTTCGCTCTGGCAAAAGAATGAACTCCTCGAAAAAACCAACCAGGAGCTGGATCACTTTGTGTACAGTGTCTCGCACGATCTGCGTGCACCCCTTACGTCCATTCTGGGACTTACCAATATTTATAAGCTTACCCAGGCACAACCTGAACGGGATAAAATCATTGACATGATCAGCAACCGGGCCAAAATGCTGGATGCATTCATCGGGGAGGTGCTGGACTATTCCCGCAACTCACGGCTCGAGCCAGAAATAAAATCATTGGTTGTTAGCGACCTGATTGAAGAAGTTATGGCCGGCATGCAACATATGCCAGGTGTCGAACAGGTGACTGTCGATATTCAATGTCGTCCAGGCTTCACGGTGTACACTGACCGGAAGCGACTCAAGGTGGTGCTCAACAACCTGGTGTCCAATGCCATTCATTATCGCGATGTATCCAAGCAATCGAGACTGACCATCAAATGCTATCCGGCCAATGAATCTTGGGTGATCAACATTTCAGACAACGGAATTGGCATTCAGTCTGAGCACATCAACCGGATATTTGATATGTTCTATAAGGCCAACGACCGGGTTCACGGTTCGGGCCTCGGTTTGTATATCGTTCGGGAAACATTGCACCGCCTGGGCGGACAGATCACGGTAACCAGTGAATACACGGTGGGCACCACCTTCACCATTATCCTGCCGATATCTCCATTTCAGCCATCTTGATTTTGGTGAAATTATCCGGCATCTTACAACACGTTGAACCATGACCATCTACGGTGTTGCCATTCTTGCTGCCTGCTACTTGATCGGTCAATGGATCGGCGCCGAACTGGGCGCAATCCTGGGCATTGATGCCAACGTAGGCGGTGTCGGCTTCTCCATGCTGCTATTGATGTTGGTCAACTCTTACATGCACCGCCGCAAGCTACTGGCTCCCATGACGGAAGGAGGGATCTTGTTCTGGAGCAACCTCTATATTCCGGTTATTGTCGCCATGTCGTCCGTTCAAAATGTTTCCGCTGCGTTATCCGGCGGTGCCGTGGCCATTGTCGCCGGCATATTGGTCACCATCATTCCCATGGTGCTGCTGCCATTTGTTGTTCGGCTCATGAACCGAAAGTCGCCATGAAACTCGTTCTTGACATATTGAGCAAGAATGGATTGGTCGTAGCATTTTTAGTTACCGGCTGTATCCTGTGGCTGTCGTACCTGCTCTCTGATAAATTACTAAGAAAGAAAATTCCCGGATCAGCCATTGCCATTGTTGCCGGACTGGTGTTGGCCTATGTGGGGGGATCTGCAACCGGAGGCTCCAAGGGTATCTCCGATATCTCCTGGCTGTCGGGCATGGGAATCATGGGCGGTGCCATGTTTCGCGACTTCGCAATCGTATCAACTGCTCAGGGCGTTCACCTCGAAGAACTGCGCGGGACCGGATGGGTGGGTGCTGTGTCATTGTTGCTCGGCATCACTATTTCTTTTGTGATCGGCACGCTGGTGGCCTTGTCGTTTGGATACCGCGACCCCAAAGACCTGGCTACAATTGGTGCTGGTGCCTGTACGTTTATCGTCGGACCCGTTACCGGGGCAGCTGTTAAGGCTAGTTCGGAAGTCATTGCGGTGAGCATTGCCGCCGGCGTAGTCAAATCGGTAGTCGTTACATTGATCACGCCCATTTTTGCACGACAAATCGGTCTGGACAATCCGCGCTCGGCCATGGTGTACGGTGGATTGATGGGAACCACCAGTGGCGTGGCGGCCGGCCTGGCGGCAACCGATCCCAAGCTCGTGCCTTACGGTGCCATGACCGCCACATTCTTCACAGGTCTTGGTTGCCTGCTTTGTCCTTCGGTATTCTATCTAATCTTAACCTATTTCTTCGGATCATGAACTTGCTCCATGCCTTTGCACCGTCCCTGGAGGGCCACCCCGACGAGCCGGGTTTGGAATTCGGTGATCAGACTTTTTCCTTCCGGGAAATTGATGAACGAAGTAATCAAATCGTGTACCTGTTGCAGTCGCGTGGTTTCAATACAGGCGATCGCCTCGCTGTTTATCTGGAGAACTGCCCGGAGTTTATCTTTCTCTTCCTCGCCGCTGCCAAACTGGGGGTGATTTTTGTGCCCGTGAATATCCTGTACAAAGAGCGGGAAGTATCACACATCCTTAATGACGCTTCGCCGAAAGCCGTTGTGGCTCAGGGAGAAGTACCCGGTCATGGTTCTGTATGGTTGGTATCTGATCTTATCCGTGAAGCCAGTCAATTTCCCAGGAAGCCATTCCAAAGTACCACCACCGGCGATAGCATCGCTGCCATTGTGTACACTTCGGGCACTACCGGAGCCTCGAAAGGGGCTATGCTCACGCACAACAATTTTATCGCCAATGGCATCAACCTCACCAGTGCATGGCTGATCACTGAACGGGATCGCTTCTTGTTGGCATTGCCATTATTTCACGTACATGCCCTGGGCAATGGCGTGATGATCTGGTTGATTACAGGATGCAGGATGCGGTTGCTGGAGCGCTTTGAACATCAGAAAGCCCCCGCTGAATTTCTGTCATTCAGGCCTACGCTTTTCTTTGGTGTACCCACGATTTACATTCGGCTGCTCGATCAGGAATCTGCGACGGCACGCCAGATCGGAGCCAGTCTTCGCTTGTTTGTGTGTGGCTCAGCGCCATTGCCTGCACACGTGCTGGATGCTTTCCGGGATAAATATGGTCACACGATACTGGAACGCTATGGCATGACCGAGACATTGATGAACATCAGCAATCCTTACTTTGGAACACGAAAGGCTGGCACCGTTGGATTGCCATTGCCAGGCATCTCAGCCAAAGTCATGAATGAAGATGGAACGCCCGCAGCCGTTGGTGCCATCGGCGAGGTATATATCAAGGGGCCCAATGTATTTGCCGGTTATTGGAATCGTGATGAAGCTACCCGGCAAGCCTTCCGGGATGGATATTTCAAGACAGGCGACCTGGGCTTCATAGACGCGGACGGATACTTCACCCTCAATGGACGCAAGAGTGACCTGATCATCTCCGGTGGATTCAACATTTATCCACGGGAGATCGAAGAATTTCTGCTTGAACAACCGGGTGTAGCTGAAGCTGCCGTCGTTGGTGTAGCTCATCCGGTCAGGGGAGAAGTACCTGTTGCCTATCTGGTATTGTCCGGCCAGACAGATATCAATTCGCTGGAAGCCATGTGCCGCAATCATTTGGCCTCCTTCAAAATACCCCGTGCTTTTGTCACGGTTGAAAAACTGCCAAGAACGGCTTTGGGCAAAGTGCAAAAACACCTCTTGCCAAAACCTGATTTCAAAGGCTGAACTAATTGAGTACATTCCATTATAATCCAGCATCATGAATAAGCTCTTCAACACCGCATGCGCGTTTGCGATCGTAATCGCAATCGCATCAGGTTGTCAACCCTCCCGCAAGGACGAAACAACCAATCTTGATCCCAAGGCATTGGCGAAAGCAAAGATGCTGGCCCGCGCCGACTCCTTCGAGATCAACACACCGTACGTTGGTCCTCCCGGTGATGCCCTTGAACACCATACAGCGGGTTATGCCAAGATCATGTGCTCAGCTGTATTCATTACGGGTCTTGATCCTGAATTCGCTGCTGCGAACGTAGGCGGTTTTGCATCGCCGTTTCATCTGCGCAAGCAGGTGAGTAAACCTGTGATTGACTTTCAGCGCAAGCGCGTGTCCATTACGTTGCCCAATGGGGTAACCAGAACCGCAGTGTATCTCGGCGATCAGTCTCAGGGATGTGTTACACTTCCCGTGGGCCAGGACAAGCCCTTCTACCAACCGGAGCGCATTCCACGCAACCTTCCAGACCCCAACAAGACACCGTGGCCCATGGGTGATGTTATCGCCAAAGAGGCTCCACCCGCTCAGGTGAATATGTCGCAAGTTGATTCAGCAGTGGCTGCAGCATTTACTCCGGCTGAAGCAATGACAGCCGCATTCATCGTTACCTACAAAGGCAAGATCATCGCCGAACAATATGGTGAAGGCATTACCAAAGACACGCCACTCGAAAGCTGGTCCATGGGCAAGAGCCTAACGGCAACCATGATGGGTATCCTGGTTGGGCAAGGTGTCTACACCCTTGATCAGCCCGCACCAATTCCGGAATGGCAACAACCCGGAGATCCGCGTGCGGAAATCAAAATTCAGGACATCCTGCATATGTCCAGCGGGCTACGCTTCCGGGCTCCACAAGATCCGGACTATGATTCAACACGAGGCTATCCCGATCATTTGTATGTCTATACCGGCGGGATCAATTCATTTACCTGGACCGCTGAGCGTCCGCAACAATGGCCTCCGAATACCGTAGGCCGTTATCACAATTCTGATCCCGTCCTCACCAACTACCTGGTTAGGTTGGGTGTTGAGAAGCAAGGTGGAAACTATCATGCCTTTCCACAGAAAGCATTGTTCGACAAAATCGGCGTGCGTACCATGATCATGGAAGCTGATCCGTACGGAAATTTTCTAACGCAAGGGTATGAGTTCGCGTCTGCCCGCGATTGGGCCAGGCTTGGAAACTTATACTTGCAGGATGGCGTGTGGAATGGTGAACGCATTCTGCCCGAAGGATTTGTAAAATTCGTGAGCACACTCGCTGAACCATGGGTAAAAGATGGACGGCCCATCTACGGCGGATTCTTCTGGATCAATGGAGACGGAGCGCGTCCGATTCCCAAAGAAGCCTATATGATGCTTGGCGCCGGTGGGCAATCCGTTACCATTATTCCATCCAAGGATCTTGTCATCGTACGTCTGGGTCATTATCGCGGTTCGTCAGCAGGCGGTAAGGCGCTGGACAACGCCTATCGCTTATTGATGAAGGCAGTACCGGATCGTGCACCATCCCGATAAGGCCTATTCTGTCCGCAGACTCTGCACCGGATCGGCCGTAGCTGATTGGATGGCATGGTAAGCAACCGTCAGGAATGCGAGCATCAGCGAAGCAGCACCGGCGGCAATGAACAACCACGCACTCAGGTTGATGTGATAGACATACCGGTCCAGAAACTGATTGGCCAGGTAAATCGAAACAGGTACTGCCGCCACCAGGGAGATAAGAACCAGCCGAACAAATCCTGAGGTAAGCAAGGTCATGATGCTCGTGACACTGGCACCCAGCACCTTGCGAATTCCAATCTCCTTGGTTCGCTGATCGGCCGTAAAAGCGGACAGCCCATAAAGGCCCAGACAAGAAATAAATATGGCCAGCAAGGCAAATATGGCAATGGCTTTAGAGAGTACCTGCTCGGCCTTCATCATTTCACCAAAGTTCGCGTCGAGAAAATGGTAGCTAAACGCCTCATCCGGCGCCAATTCCTTCCAGGCAGCTTCTGCTGCTTTCAGGAATTGTTGTTCATCACCCTGTAACCGAAACCCTAACTGGTACGGGGTCTTCTCCAACATGATACCTATTGGAGCAATTGTACTTCGAAGGGACTCCCAGTGGAAGTCTTTCATTATACCAATTACATGATATTTTTCTCCGATGATCGCGCCCAATGGCTTCTCCAGGCCCATAGCCTTCGCCGCCGCTTCATTGAGGAGTAAAGCAGTACTGTCTGATGCTAAGTCCTTATTGAAGGCACGGCCTTCAGCCATCTTAAATCCCATCAACTCCACGAACGATGCATCACCGTAATAGGTATTCATCGAGATTGGCTTTTCCATGCCCGGTACCTGGTACATTGAAAACGACATAACCGCCTTACTGCCCGGTTCTCCCGTATGAAAACTGGCTGCCTTAACGGAAGACAGGCTGCTTAGCTTGTCTTTATAGGCAGCGGCTTTGTCCTTGAGCAAACCGATGTTATCAATTGTTACAACGTGTTGCTGATCAAATCCAAGGTCACGGGTTTCCATGAAATTGAATTGCTGAAGCACCACAACGAGGCCAATCATCAGGCTACTGGCAATTGCAAACTGGAACACAACCAGCCCATTGCGAAATCCCTGCCCACCATGCACACTTACTTCTCCTTTCAGCACCCGGGCGGGCTGGAAAGCAGTCAGGTAAAATGCCGGGTAAATGCCGGATAGCAAACCGATACCCACTGCCACCAGCAATATCACCAGCAGGTTCCAACCATTGCTCCAGAGTGTATTAATCAGTGGCTGGGCTGAAATCCAGTTAAAAACAGCAAGCAATAGTTCAGCCAATCCCAGTGAGACCAACATGGCTATCAAACACAAGAGTATGGCTTCCAGCATGAATTGGCTCATGAGCTTTCCCCGGGTAGACCCAACCGCTTTACGTACCCCCACTTCCCTTGCACGACGCGACGCCCGCGCCGTGGTGAGGTTAATGAAATTAACCGCGGCAAGTACCAAAATGAACAATCCTATTGCCCCAAATGAATACAACATTGATTCATTTCCACCCGGCGATATTTCATAAAGCAAAGTTGACTTGAGGTGAACATCCTTCAGGGGATGGATGAAAAACTTGACTGAGTTTTCGTTTTTCTTATACGCCTCAAAGGTTTTCTCAAAGGCATTACCCCCACCCTGTGGAAATATTCGCTTTTCCAGCAAGCGATCCAGGGCAGCCTCCAGGTCACTTCGCGTATTTCCTTCCTTCAACAAGACATAGTTATAAACGCCGGCTGAAGTCCATATTGGTTCATGCGTCAGTTTATCTGAATTAGAAAGCCAGATCTTAGCCTTCAGCTGGGAACTGCGGTTTTCATCCCGAACTATACCATTAATGGTATAGGGCTTCTTCTCCTTACCTATCAGAAGAACCTTGCCCATGGCATCTGTTTCACCAAAGTACTTTTGCGCCATCGATTGGGTAATAACAATCCCACCGGCATCAAGCGATGTGTGTGGATCACCCTGCACAAACGTGTAGTCAAAAACCTGAAAGAAGGAGGTATCTGTATAGTACACCAACTCCCGAAAATTTTTATCACCGGCTATCACCGGCACATCCCCTGATCGCATCACCCGGGTAAATCGATCCAGCCCTTCAAATTCAGCCGGCAGAAATTCTCCCAATGCCTCCGGACCGAGTCCAAAGTTGCCTATGTTCATAAAGGAAATGCCAATCTTATAAATACGGTCAGCTTTACTAAAATGACGATCATAGCTCCACTCGCTGTACACATATAAGATCATGACAAGGCTACACGCCAGGCCAATTGACAAACCCAGGATATTAATGAGGGAATAGGAAAACTGGCGACTCAGGTTACGCCAGGCGATCTTCAGGTTGATGAATAACATAGACCAGGTTTGTATGAAGGTAGACAAATAATGTGCCGGCAGAAACCTTCCTTTTGAGTCGGATTAGCGAAATCGATTAATATTTAATCCCAACTTTGGACAGGCCTGTTCGCTTTCGGTCAAATCGCCTTCGCCGATTCACGGTCCATACCCGTAAATCCTTTTGCGATCCCCAGCGGACGCATAATAAATCGTTTCTTGTCAACGTGGCCCAGCTGGCGCGTAAGGATATCATCCAGTGTTTTGATGGTCTTCACAATGAACTGGCCTTTGTTCAGCATGACACACTCGGCCCGTACGCTCATCGCTGCAT
Organism: Cytophagales bacterium; assembly: GCA_003504855.1. Taxonomy (GTDB): domain Bacteria; phylum Bacteroidota; class Bacteroidia; order Cytophagales; family Cyclobacteriaceae; genus ELB16-189. The sequence continues at coordinate 1,811 of DNZD01000166.1, read as the reverse complement.
CGGTAATTTCCGAACGAGTCGCATACCCGGTCTTATTCAGGGTCTCCAACACCTGGGTGGCCCAAATGACGGGTACATGAGCCGCCTCACATATCCACAATATCTCCTCCTGAATTTCACTTAATCGCTCAAATCCAATTTCAACGGCGAGGTCGCCCCGGGCAATCATTACGCCAAGTCCCGGATTTTGCATTCCATTCATCAGCAACGCCGGAAGATTACGCACGGCCGATAACCGCTCGATCTTCAGGATGATATCAGGCTCCCGCTGCACAGAAAATCGCTTCAGTTCAGCACGGAGTTTGTCAACATCCGATGGGCTATTTACAAATGAATACCCCACCATATCCGCATGCTCGCAGATGAAGGGTATGTTGGCCAGATCGTCATCGGTCAGTGGCGGTATCGTTACATCCGAGTCAGGCAGGTTAATGCCTTTTTGCGGTTTCAGAAATGGCTTCTTGGTCGATATCCTAACAATCTCAACACGCACTTTTCCATCCTCCCAGGCATCTACCCGGGCTTCAAATTTTCCATCGTCAAAGAAAATATGCTCACCGGGTTTAACAATGGTGAGAATTTCCCTCGGCTCTACATATAAGGTATTGAGTTTGCGTTTTTTCTTTTTGCCACCCGCTACCTTGTCCTCCTCCGAATAATTCAGCAACAACTCTGTCCCCTCTTCTACTTCCAGTTGCTCCACCAGCTCTCGTTTCTTGTTTTGAATAGCGCGTATCCGGATCTTGGGACCTGCCAGGTCCATATAGATTTTGCAATTCTTGCCGGTCTTAGCAACCGCCGACCGCAAAACGCGAATCATATTCAACCAAACATCCGGCGCATCGTGTGCACAATTAATACGCGCCACCGTCATACCTTCGTTCAGCATATCTTCCACCAATTTTCTATCCTGCATCAACTCAGCTGAGAAGGTTACCATGATGTGAGGCCGGTCATGTGCCGGAAACGTTCCCAACAGGTGTTCCGAATGCAGGCTCCGCAGCCGGTTCCCCTCTTCGCTGGTGCAGACAGCGGGGGCTTCTGGACTAAATGATCTATTCAGCCAATGCAGGACTTTCTGGAGTTGATGCAATGTATGACCTTCACTATTGGTCAACGAGGATAGCCCTTCGCGATGAAGGTATTCCTGGATATCCCGCAGTTCTGTACTTCGCAAAACCAGGTAGTGCAAGAGATTAATACCGCTCGTTTTGAAATGCGGATGTATATCGGCCAGGACGCTGGCGTACTTTTTTTCTGTCAATAGCATCTTCTGAATGATGCTTTGCAGCTGCTGACTTACCCGATCAGGGGTGAGTTCGCGCAGGGCTGATCTTCGGGCCATACCAGGTTGGGGAACGGTGGAATTTAATACCCCAAGTTATCTGGTCAGGGCGGTGCTGCCCATGACAAAGGTCAGCCACCGAGCTGAGTTTGAGGGTCTGTGTGGGCACTCCTACAGTTGCCGTAATTGCTTTAGGGAGTCCAAAACTTCCCTATCTTTGCGCCCGGCAAGCCGGCACGACCAGCTCCTGCTGAACTCCCCCAGGACCGGAAGGTAGCAAGGGTAGGTGGTTGAGCGGTGCGATGTAAGTAACTTGCCATTTTTTATTTTATTCTCTCACACTAAATATTCAATAAGTAATGAAGTTTTTTATTGATACTGCGGACCTTGCCCAAATTAAAGAAGCCAACGATTTAGGTATATTGGATGGCGTAACCACCAATCCTTCATTAATGGCTAAAGTAGGCATAAAAGGTGCAGAAGCTGTAATGGCGCATTATAAAACCATTTGCGAAATGGTAGATGG
>DNZD01000180.1 GCA_003504855.1 Cytophagales bacterium | reverse complement strand
TTGAAGGCTAACGAAGGTCGCTCTGGTTTCGCTTTTCATGGAAAACAAGGTTTGCTTTATCATCAATAGATTCTCGGGCACCGGCTTTCGTACGTCGGTGGAGGGCAGCATCATTAAACACTGCGCGGCTCTGAATCTGGAAGCAACCATCACTTATACCAATCATCGTGGTCACGCCACCGAACTGGCAAAGGATGCTGCACGCGCCGGTTACCCACGTGTATTCGCCATGGGGGGTGATGGCACGGTCAATGAAGTGGCACAAGGGCTGGTGAATACATCGGTGTGGATGGGCATTCTTCCCAAAGGTTCTGGTAACGGACTCGCACGTCATCTCGGTATACCTGTTACCCTTGAAGCAGCCCTGAAATTACTTGGTCAGTATCAGGTGATCAATATGGATACCTTGCGGGTCAATAACCTTTTGTCCGTGAACATTTCCGGAATTGGGTTTGACGCCCACATCGCGGCACAGTTCAACCAACATGGAAAGCGGGGTCTTTTTACCTACAGCAAACTTGTCCTGCAGGAGTTCTTGTCTTACAAAGAGTTTGATGCAACGTTGCATGTTGACCATACCATGTATAGTCGCACGCCATTCGTAATTGCTTTTGCCAATTCCTCCCAGTTTGGCAACAATGCCCGCGTAGCTCCTTTTGCATCGGTATGTGATGAGTTGATCGACCTTTGTATACTGCGGAAAGTACCCATCGCACAGGCAGCCGGTTTTGCACAAAAACTGTTCTCTTGTCAAATGCACCGTTCCCAATACGTGGAAATCATGCAGGCCCGCAAAGTGTCCATTGCATTCTCCAGTCCCATGCCCTATCACATTGATGGTGAATCCATGCCACCAACGGATAGCTTTGAAGTCACCGTAAAGCCTGGTTCGCTCAAGATGATTGTGCCGGACTCGCCTGGAAAGCACCTCTGAAATTTCCCGCTGGCGTCCTGTAGGCGCCACTCACCAAAATCACGTAAGGAAAGTGAGCAACTTATGCGGTGGACTGCGTTTAACAACCCAAACCATTATAACCATGAAAAGAATTTTAACGCTTATTGCAAGCCTGTGCATTGCCTGTATGGCAACCGCTCAGCCCCTGTCGCAACCACCAAGCGGCGACAACCAAAAAGCACAAGTGACCCAATGGATAGGTCCGGTGCAGGTAAGCATTATGTACAACAGCCCAGACGTGCACGGTGCAAATGGAGAAGACCGGAAAGGTCATATCTGGGGTGAATTGGTGCATTACGGATTTATCGATCAGGGGTTCGGCTCTTCGAAGGCTGCACCCTGGCGGGCAGGTGCCAATGAGAACACCGTGATCTCCTTTTCGCACGATGTAAAAATTGAAGGTAAAGACATCAAGGCAGGAAAATATGGACTGTTTTTGGCCACAGCCAAAGAAGGACCGTGGACCTGGATATTCTCCAAAAACACAGAAAGCTGGGGTAGCTATTTTTATAGCCCGGCCGAAGACGCCTTGCGTGTAGACATAACACCAACTGATGGTACTTATACCGAATACCTTACCTATGGTTTTGAAGATAGGAAGCCCAATTCGGCCGCGGCCTACCTGCAATGGGAGAATAAGAAAATTCCGATGCACATAGAAGTTCCAAATGTGAATGAAATCTATGTAGGTAAGATGCGTAATGAGCTTCGCTCCTTTCCGGGATTTGACTCCCGTAATTATGCAGCAGCAGCGTCTTTCTGCGCACGAAACAAAATTAATCTGGACGAGGCACTTGAGTGGGCTGACATGGCCATGAATCCCGGACTTGGGGGCGCAGAAGACTTTAACGGTCTCAGCACCAAATCAGATGTGTTGCGTGCATTGGGTCGCGATGCTGATGCCGATCTGTTGATGGATAAAGCCATTAGGATTCCAAATACCCCGGTGATGGCCATTCACCAATACGGACGAACCCTGCTGATGGCCGGAAAGAAGGAAAAAGCCATGGAGATATTCCAACTGAATGCAAAAAGCCATCCGGAAGACAAGTTCACCACCAACGTAGGTCTTGCCCGGGGCTATACCGCTATGGGCGACAAGAAGAATGCCATCAAGCATTGGGAGATTGCCATCCTCAATGTTCCTGACAATCAGAAGCAGAATATTGAATTCTACAAAACAGAGTTGAAGAAGCTGAAAGAAGCAAAATAGAATACCTTATATAACAAAGACCTGTCAGGACTCATGTATCTGACAGGTCTTTTTTTACCCTCCAGAACGCTTCGCTTTATAACCAGATTGCGAAAGCAGTTGCACCAGTTTATCACGCACGTCTCCCTGAATCAGTATCTCACCGTCTTTACACGATCCCCCAACTCCACACTTCGTTTTCAGCGTTTTGGCCAGCGTCTCAAGGTCGTCTGCCTTGCCTACAAATCCGGATACCACCGACATTTGTTTACCCGCACGGCCGCTCTTGTCCAAAAATACGGTAAGCCGTTGTTGTTGGGGTGGTAACGTTTCATTGTCAGACTCTGCCCTTTGTTGAAAAGCAAAATCCGGGTCGGTAGAAAAGACCACCCCGTCACGCTTTTTCCAGTCATTCTTTTTCATAGGATTGAGACGATTAAGAATATGAAATTAAACAGCATAAACATCAGAATAGCGATGGCCCAGCTAAAGCGGAATTCAATACCTTCTTTCAAACGAAGGCCAATCGCACAAAACACAAACAGGACAATTGGGACAAACATGAAAGTCGAATAAATCGTGGAAAGGTTGGCCACCGCATAGGACCGATCTTCCGATTCCACGCGGGCCAACACATGTAACAACCGCGATGAAGAAATATGCGCTAAAGACCCGACCGGAAAATGAGAGACGCCCTCCTCTGGAATTTCAAACTGGTGTTTCTTGTCTGTTACGAGGATATTGGGCACATGGTGAAATTGCCAGGAATACTCCCGTTCGGTCTCAGCCAACACCCGCTCGTCACTGATGCGGAAGGGGAGATAAAAATCAATCAAAAGGACTGCACAACACGCAATACCGGTAAGGCATATTGTGCGCAAGTACTTCAGGAAGTGAATCATCATCAACAACCGCTCCGATGGCTGACGGGTTGGTGGCTGATACCCCGGAGGGCGTCGCCGGCGATACGCAGGATCCCGGTGTACGGGTTGCCCGGTTGATGATGAAACAACAAATGACGAATTATTCCGGTTGTCGTACTGTTGTCTTTGAAACGGATCCGAAAGCACCTGGTATGCTTCATTGATCTCCTGAAATAACCGAATGGCTTCCGGAGAATGATTCTTGTCCGGATGAAAAAGCACGGCCAAACGCCGGAATGCCCGCTTGATCTCCTCAGCGGAAGCATGACGACTGATGCGCAGAATCTGGTAGTAGTCTTTCACCTTGTTAACGCAGTGTCAACACAAAAAAAGATACCACCGCACTTGCGATGGTATCCGATCATATTCAGGACAAGAATTAACGCTTTACCACAAAAGTAAGTACAGGGCGCTTGGCATGACTGGCAACTTCCTCTGCCACGCTGCCGGCAATCACATGGGCAAAGCCTGATCGGCCATGGGTAGCCATCCCAATCATATCGGCATCGATCTGGTCGGCAAAACGAATCACACCCTCTTCGATGCTCAGGTCATTGAAGATATTGAGTGTATAGTTTTTCAGTCCGAGGCTCTTTGCGAACTTGGCCATGTATTCCTTCACGACATAGTCGCGCTGGAAATCACCTGGTGTGTTGATGCGAACCAGGTGGATGGTGGAGTCGTAGTAGCTTTGTGTCTTCTTGATGATCCGCGAGAACAACTCTTCGTCCTTGGACATGGCCGTGGCATACACAATATTCTTGAACTCAGTAGTGACTGGCTTCTTCTGAATGGTAAGCACCGGGCAATGGGAGTAACGGATTACCTTCTCGGTATTTGAACCAATGATGACCTCAGAAAGGTCAGTACGACCGGTCGTACCCATAACGATAAGGTCAATCTTATGTTCGGTGATGATGGTACGCATGCCATGATAAGGATTACCTACCCGCAATTCACCATCCACTTTTACATCGGCATAGCGTGGGTCTTTCACCGCCTTCATCATCTGGGCCTTGGCCTTCTCGATCATCTTAAGTGTAAAGAGCTTGTCGGTGGCATTGGAATAGGAAACCTGGCCTTCCACATTGAAAGAACCACCGGTTGCCTCTTCAATCACATGCAACAAAACGATACTGGCACCAGATTTTTTGGCGATGTCAAAAGCCACGTCGGTGGCAATGGATGCAGTCTTGGAAAAGTCGGTTGGAACAAGAATTTTTTTCATACAAGGCGATTTTTATAACCGTTTGGTTGATAGTAAATGTATGAATTTAGACCCAAAAAGCGCATTCCATTGATCAAGTAATTTGGTGACAATTGTCATTCGTCCTTCACCTTTAGCGCGAAAAGTACCCCAAAAAGTAAACCGGTTTTCGTCAAAAAACTGGAACTTGCCACGAGCACACCAACCGATCTGCCGTGCAGGAACCCAAAACCTTGATTGACCATTTATTTCGCCATGAGTCGGGTAAACTGGTGGCTATCCTCACCCGGTTATTCGGACCCCATAACCTGGAATTGGCGGAGGACGTTGTTCAGGATACGTTGCTCAAAGCCCTCGAGCACTGGAAATATCACGGCACACCGGACAATCCTTCTGCCTGGCTCTTCACGGCGGCCCGCAACAAGGCAGTGGATGTACTCAGGCGGGAACGTCAACGGAAAAATATCAGCCCCGATGACAACATTGGATCGGGCGACTCAGAGAACTTCGTCAATGACCAACCCATTGAAGACGAGCAGCTGCGGATGATGTTTGTGTGCTGCCACCCCACCATTCCCGAAGAGGGACAGGTTGCCCTTATTCTCAAAACACTGTGTGGGTTCAGTGTCGCAGAGATCGCCAAGTCATTTCTAACCAACGAAGAGACCATTACCAAACGCCTCTACCGGGCCCGACAGGTTTTCCGTGAAGAAAAGGTGGCGTTTGCGTTTCCATCCCAGACCGAAATGCAGCAACGCCTCAGCAATGTGTTAACGGCGGTGTATCTGATCTTCACTGAAGGTTATCAATCAACTCACCATGATTCCGTCGTACGCGAAGACCTGGTGGAAGAGTCTCTTCGGCTGGGAAAGATGATCACTGAACACTCCCTGACGTCTACACCTGAATCCAATGCCCTCATGGCCTTGTTATGCTTCCAGACCGCAAGGCTCGCTGCCCGCGTCGATCATGCAGGGCATCTGTTGCCCTTAAAAGAGCAGGATCGTTCACTGTGGAATCAAGAACTTATTGAGCAAGGAAATCGCTATCTGAACATGGCATCGGTGGGCGAGACGATTTCAGCCTACCACCTGCAGGCGGCAATTGCGCAAGAGCACTGTGCCGCGAGACGCTATGAAGAAACCAACTGGAAGCGCATCTTGCAATGGTATAATTGGCTGTTGGAAATTAAACCGGATGGACTGATCACGTTGAATCGGTTAATCGCCTATGCCGAAGTACATGGTGCCCAGGCCGCATTGGATGAATTGATGCAACATCCTGAACGTGACAAGCTGGCCCGATATTACCTCTATCCGGCCGTACTGGGTGAATGGCACCTGCAACTGGGGCATGAACCCGAAGCCCGTCATTACCTGGAGATGGCCATCAATGCTACAGCTTCTCGCGCTGAAAAACATCTGCTGCAAAACAAACTCAACCGCCTCTCCCGGGTAGGATAGTCGCGCGATAGCGGTACTTTTGCCTTCCATGTCATCACGCGCACAACTGCAACAAACCCTGGCCCTCATCCAACTGGAGCGCCAGGCCGACCTCGAGCAGTACCGACAAAAGGTACTCATGCGGTCGTTGTCGCAGCGCACCAAAGAAGGGGTCACCTGGTACCCGGTACGGCTCAAACGCGATTATATCGGGACGGGAGAACGAATCATCCTGGAGCTGGAGCGTACTAATCACCTGGACCAACCGCACAGCTTTCAAAGTGGAAAATTGGTTAGTCTGTTTTGCAATGCTTCCGGTAAACCGGAGAAAGAGCATACGAACGGCGTTGTCAATTATGTAAGCGACAACGTGTTGGTGATCACGCTGAATGGTGACGACTTACCCGACTGGATCGACAACGGCCTGCTGGGGGTTGATGTCATGTTTGATGAGATGACCTATAAGGAAATGGAGTCTGCTTTGCGCACCGTTATCAAAGCAGAAGATAACCGGTTGGCAGAACTCCGCGAGATATTGTTTGGGGATGATAAGCCGTCGCCAGCACAGCAGATAGAATTTACCCCGTCTCCCCTCCTGAACGAAAGTCAAAACAGCTCACTTCGCCAGATTACCAGCACACCAGATGTAGCTTTTGTTCACGGGCCACCGGGGACAGGCAAAACTACCACCCTGGTACAAGCAATCGTTGCCACGGTAAAAACGGAACAGCAAGTGCTGGTCACCACACCCAGCAATGCAGCGATTGACCTGTTGGTTGAGAAACTCAGCGAGCAGGGATTGCAGGTGGTTCGACTCGGACATCCTGCCCGCGTGACCGAGCAAACCCTGAGTAAGACCCTCGACGCGCGTATTGCAGGACACGCCCACTACGCAGAATTGCGGGGGTTGCGAAAGAAACTTGAACAACTCAAGGGAATGGCGTCCCAATATAAGCGCAACTTCGGTCACCATGAGCGTGAACAACGCCGACTTATGAAAGAAGAAGTCAAGGTGCTGAAGTCGGATGCCGACATGCTGGAGTTTTACATCATCAATGATGTCCTCAATAAAGCTGACGTACTTTGTTGCACGCTGGTCGGTGCTTCTCATGGCAACCTGCGGGGACGCAAATTCAAGACTGTCTTTATAGACGAGGCGGCGCAAGCACTGGAGGCCGCATGCTGGATACCTATTCTCAAAGCACAACGGGTGATTCTTGCCGGTGACCATTGCCAGTTGCCACCTACCATTAAGTCTAGCGAGGCTGCTGCACAGGGGCTTAACCAAACCTTGCTCGAAAAGTGCATAGCTTTGCATCCAGAAGCAGTCACTTTGTTGGAAGAACAGTACCGTATGAACCAAACCATTATGGGCTATTCGTCTTCGGTGTTTTATGAGAACAAACTCAAAGCGCACCACTCGGTAGCGAACGCT